>JBEAYO010000383.1:0-4055 GCA_041159285.1 Bacteroidota bacterium
CGGTTTGGCTTCGCCAAACCGCGGCCGGGAAGGGGTTTTTAGGGCGCGGGGCTGCGCCCCGCGCCCTTTTCAAAGAGGGGCGCTGCACCCCGGTGACTTCTTACACAACCCCCTGAAGGAGGATTTCAGGCAAGAGAAGGCGTCTTGCGCCTTTTCCGTAAACAGACCGTCTCCGGTGTCTTTGCTACCCTACTTCATATTCTACCCCCAGCTCCCGCAGCTGCTTCACGAAATCATTGTCCACCCGAACTTTCTTATTGCCGGATATAAACGGCAGGCTCGCCTTATTGGTGAAATCCAGAAAAGTGATCTTGAACTGGTGGTCACCCCGGTTCTGCTGGCACAGCGAATCAATCCGCTCCAGCATGTCCCCCGTCAGCTGCTCCACTGCCAGCTTCAGCGTGATGCTGCTGGCCATCTGCCGGCCGACGTTCTCCAGCAGCGTGACTTCCTTGATGCGCAACTGGTACTCGTCCTCCCGCCCCCAGCGCAAATCGTAAGTGCCTGTGATGAACACGCAGTTGCCCTTTTCAAAGAAGCCCTTGAAGCGCATGTAGTCGTCGCTGAAAAGCGGTATTTCTATGGAGCCGTTGTAGTCCGAAATGGTGAAAATGCCCCATCCGGCACCCTTCTGGCTGATGCGATGCGCGACATTTGTCACAATGCCGGCTAATTTCACCGCCTGCCCCTTGTTCAGCCTGGAGCCCTCGGAAAACTCCTCCAGCGTGCAGGTGGTGAAGTTCTCCACCTCCAGGCGGTAGTCGTCCAGCGGATGACCGGAAATGTAGATGCCGGTCACCTCCTTTTCACGCTCCAGTTTTTCCATCAGGCTCCAGGGCCCTGCCTTGGGCGGAGCGGGATCATCAATATTAAAGGCACTGATGTCGCCGAACAGGGAGGTGGCGGCACTTTGCTGCCGCTGCTGGTAGTCGCCGCCGAAGCGGATGAGATGCTCGATGAAGCTGTCGTATTTCTCGCTGGGGGCAAAGTACTGCGCGCGGTGGATGTCCTGGAAATCATCGAAGGCGCCACCCAACACCAGGCTTTCGATGACCTTCTTGTTGGCTGCCTTGGAATCGAGGCGCTTGACGAAGTCGAAAACGGAGGCGAAAGGCCCGTTCTTGCGCCGCTCGGACAGAATCTCGTCCACAGGGCCTTCACCCACACCCTTCAGGGCGGAGAGACCGAAGCGAATTTGCCCCTCGCGGTTGACGGTGAAGTCGGAGACCGACTCGTTGATGTCCGGCCCCAAGACGGGAATGCCCATGCGGTTGCACTCGCGCAGGAACTTGGTGATGTCGGTGATGTTATCCTTGTTGTTGGACAGCACCGAGGCCATGAACTCGGCCGGGTAATTGGCCTTGAGCCAGGCGGTCTGGAAAGCCACGTAAGCGTAGCAGGTGGAGTGGGACTTGTTGAAGGCGTAGCTGGCGAAGGCCTCCCAGTCCTTCCAGATCTTGTCGCAGACCTCCTTGGGGTGGCCGTTCTTCACGCAGCCCTCGATGAATTTGTCGTACATCTTGTCCAGCACGGCCTTTTGCTTCTTACCCATGGCCTTTCGCAGCACGTCGGCCTCACCCTTGCTGAAGCCCGCCAGCTTTTGGGAAAGTAGCATCACCTGCTCCTGATAGACGGTAATGCCATAGGTATCCTCGAGGTATTCCTTCATTTCGGGCAGGTCGTAATTGATGACCTGGCGGCCATGCTTGCGGGCGATGAAGTCGGGGATATAGGCCAGGGGTCCGGGACGGTAAAGTGCGTTCATGGCAATGAGGTCCTCAAAAGTCGTGGGCTTGAGGTCCTTCATGTACTTCTGCATGCCGTCGCTTTCGTACTGGAAGATGGCGACCGTTTCACCGCGCTGGAACAACTCATAGGTTTTCCGGTCGTCGAGGGGGATGTCGTCCGGGATGATTTCGACGCCATGGACGGCCTTGATGATCTCGACGGCATCCTTGATGATGGTGAGCGTTTTCAGGCCGAGGAAGTCCATTTTCAGCAAGCCGGCAGATTCTGCCACGCTGTTGTCAAACTGGCTGACGAGCAGGTCGTTTTCCTTGGCCACCGTGACGGGCACGTACTTGGTGATGTCGTCGGGGGTGATGACGATGCCGCAGGCGTGGATGCCGGTGTTCCGGATGGAGCCCTCCAGTTTCCGGGCAGTCTGTATCATGTGGGCGACGTCATCGCTTCCGGAGGCCAACATACGGAACTTAGTGGCCCGCTCCAGGTCTTCGGCGTTCAGTTTTTCCTTGAGCTTAGGGGCAACGTCCGGTTCTTCCAGCACTTCCGCGAGGGTGGCGCCGAGTTGCTGGGGGAAAGTTTTGGCGACCTTGTCCACCTCGGGCAGGGGAATGTTCATCACGCGGCCGACATCGCGCAGGGAGGACTTGGCAGCCATGGTGCCGTAGGTGACGATTTGGGCAACCTGGTTGCGGCCGTATTTCTCGAGCACGTAGTTGATGACCTGGTCGCGGCCGCGGTCGTCGAAGTCTATGTCGATATCGGGCATGCTCACGCGTTCGGGGTTGAGGAAGCGCTCGAAGAGCAGGTCGTAGCGGATGGGGTCCACATTGGTGATGCCGATGCAGTAGGCGACGGCGGAGCCGGCGGCGGAGCCGCGTCCCGGGCCGACGGAGACGCCCATCTGGCGGGCGGTGGTGGTGAAATCCTGCACGATGAGGAAGTAGCCGGGGTAGCCGGAATGGCGGATGACCTCGAGCTCGAAGTTGAGGCGTTCCTCGATGTCGGGGGTGAGCAGGCCGTAGCGTTTCTTGGCGCCCTCGAAGGTGATGTGGCGCAGGTAGTCGTCCTGGGTGGCAAATCCCGGCGGCAAGGGGAAGGCCGGCAGGAGCACGTCGTGGGCGAGGTTGAGAGGCTCGACCTTGTCCAGTACCTCCTGGGTGTTGTCCAGGGCATGGGGCACGTCTCCAAAGAGGCGGTTCATCTCGTCCTGGGTTTTGAAGTAGAAGTCGCTGGACGGGAAGCGGAAGCGGCCCTGGTCGTTGATCAGGCTGTTGGTATTGACGCATAGGAGGATATCGTGCGGGAGGTAGTCCTCCTCCTCCACGTAGTGGCTGTCGTTGGTGCAGATGACCTTGACGTTGTATTTCGCCGCGAATTGGAGCAGCACCTGGTTGACGTCCTCCTGGCTCATGCCGGTGTCGTCTATATTGCCCATGTTGCGGTGGCGTTGGAGCTCGATGTAGTAGTCTTCCCCGAAAATATCGAGCCACCACTGGAGTAGATGCTCGGCTTTTTCCAGGTCGCCGCGGAGGATGGCCTGGGGGATTTCCGCGCCGATACAGCAGCTGGTGGCGATGAGGCCCTCGTGGTATTTTTCGATGAGTTCCTTGTCAATGCGGGGGTATTTGCCGTAGAGGCCTTCTATGAAGCCAAGGGAGCAGAGTTTGGAGAGGTTTTCGTAGCCCTTGCGGTTTTTGGCCAGCATGAGTTGGTGGTAGCGGACGTCTTCCTCGCTGCGGGAGCGGAGGAACTGTTTTTTATGGCGGTCCTGCACCAGGTAGAATTCGCAGCCGACGATGGGTTTGAGACCTTTCTTATTGGCCTCGTTAACGAACTGGAAGGCACCGAACATGTTGCCGTGGTCGGTGAGGGCGACGCCTTTTTGCCCGTCTTTGGCGGCTTTGTCCATCATCTTGGCGATGTCGGAGGCACCGTCGAGCAGGGAATACTGAGTATGGCAGTGCAAATGGGTGAATGCAGGCATAATAACGCGATGTTGTTGGTAAAGGCGGTGTTCCGGGCGGTGTCGCCCCGTGCGATTTTCTCTGTCCTGCGAAGATAAAACAATTCGGCGGGGAGGTATAGTTGTAGGCGGAGCAAATTTTCCACCTTTTTTTTATTCTGTTTTTAGGTTGCTGCCTACTTTTGCAGCCGTTTTCCGGGAGATTGGCGAGGGAAAGGGACTTGACTGAGGCTGTCTAAAAAGATTCTGCGCTTCGGCTTCACGCCCAGCCACTGCAGCCATCAGTGCCGCTTGCTTCCTGGAAAAAGGGGTTGGCGGCTCGCTTAGGTGCGCCGCCAACCCCTTT
>JBEAYO010000384.1:0-4053 GCA_041159285.1 Bacteroidota bacterium
CATCTAAAAAAATGCGCTCTTGCAAGGCGCCTACCTGCCAAAAGTGGGGTTGTGTAAAAAGCCCTTGCAGCTGGTTCTGCCGGCGCTGCTTGGCCCTCGGAAAGGGCGTTCGGCGGGCCACAGGCCCGCCGAGCCCCCTGAGGCTGTCTCAAAAGCCCCTTGGCGGCTGGCGCCGCCAAGAAATATTTTGAATGGATGCCCATTTTTTTGATTTTGCGAAGCAAAATCAAAAAAATGGGCATCCATTCATTATTTTCTTTCGCCGCTGCAGGCGGCGAAAGTCTTTTGAAACAGCCCCGCACCCTTTTCAAATAGGAGGCACTGCGTCCTGGTGGCTTATTACACAACCCCTGCATCCGGGCCGGCCGAATGCACATTCCGGGGGGCATTCGGTGCCAGTCCGCACAGGAAATCAGGCAGTTTTGTTAAAATTGCCCTATTGCTTCCTAATGCCAGATTCTGTTGCAATTTTTGCATACTCAAATTGAAGAGTCATAATAATTGATCCCGATCCAATCGCTCACTACTTATTACTAACCACTGCGAAAAAAAAAGGAAACAGCAACCCGATTACAGTCGCAGCCAAGCGTTCAATCTAAACCCAACATGTTAAACACAACGCCATTAATCGCCGGCATTCAACAAGTAGGCATCGGCAACAACAGCGTCCACAATACCTGGAAATGGTACCGGGAAAACCTCGGCTTTGACATCCCCGTCTTCAACGAGGCGGCAGAAGCTGCCCTCATGCTCCCCTACACGGGCGGCCAACCCAGAAAGCGGCATGCCATTCTGGCCCTGAACCTCAAGGGCGGCGGAGGTCTCGAAATCTGGCAGTACACTGAGCGGAAACCCCTGGCACCGGCATTCCAACCCTTGCTAGGCGACCTCGGCATCTTCATCATGAAGATCAAGTCCTCGGATGTGACGGCCAGCAGGCAAATCATGGCCGACAATAAACTCGACCTCCTGGGACCCGAAAACAGGAATCCCGCCGGACAGGCCCATTTCTACACCAAGGATCCCAATGACAACCTCATCGAGATCGTAGAGGGCAACAGCTGGTTCACCCACGACAAGAAGACGACCGGCGGCGTCTATGGCTGCACCATCGGCGTCTCCGACATGGAAAAGTCTATCGCATTCTACGGCAAAGTGATCGGCTGTGACAAGGTGGTGTTTGACCAGGAAGGCGTTTTTGATGACTTCAAAAACCTGCCGGGCGGCGACCTGCCCTGCAGACGAGTCCTGCTCAGGCACAGCCAACCGACCAGCGGCCCCTTCAGCAAACTGCTTGGAGACTTTGAGATAGAACTGGTGGAGGTCAGGAACAGAACGCCCAGGAAGATGTTCGAAGGAAGATTCTGGGGAGATATCGGCTACATCCACCTCTGTTTTGACATCAGCGGCATGGATGCCATGAAGCGGCGCTGCGAGTCATTGGGTTACCCCTTCACGGTGGACAGCGCCAGCAGTTTCGACATGGGCGAGGCGGCCGGACATTTCAGCTACGTGGAAGATCCCGACGGCACCCTGATCGAGTTCGTCGAGGCGCATAAACTGCCGCTGTTGAAGAAATTCGGCTGGTACCTGGACCTCAGGAAATACCCCCAGGGCAAGCCGCTGCCCAGCTGGATGCTGCGCACACTTCGTTTCAACAGGGTCAAGTAACCTCCCCGTCATCTGCCAGGGCTAGCAGCCCTGGCAGTGAACAAGTCCGCCAGCGAACGGGGCCTCTTGTCCTGTTGCCAGCTGAAGCCCGCCATGCGCAAACCGGTGTGGTCGACTTTCTTCATGGGAAAGAGATTGGCCACCGGCTGGGCGAAGAAATATATCCCGTCTATCTGATTGTCTCCAAACATCATCAGCATGTCGCTGCAAACGGTTTTATTGACCCCGATGTAGGCCTCCTCATCATCACGGGCGTAATAGACCGATTCCGCATTCCCGACGACCCTTACCCTTCGCAGCTCACCGTCCTCGAAAAAGGCGGTGCTGTTCTTTCCCTTTATCTGGTTGAAAAACACGAAGTCCGGAGAGTTGACGATGAATGAATTTTGCCGCAGGAATATCCTGTCGATTTTCTCATTGGCCAGCTGGATGAAGGTCGTGTCGGCCGTAAATTGAGAGGTGTCGGACCAGATCACGGGCTGGCGGTACAACCTGAACATGGAATCCTGCGTGCTGTACATCAGGGAATCGCACACTGCCTGCAAGTCGCTTTTGAAGATCCTGACATCCTTGTAGGCCAAAATGGCCCGCGGGGTCTTCTCCTGGCTGGCAGTATCGGCCGGCTCGGGGATTGCAATGGAATCCAGGCTTATCTGAATGGAATCGCCGGAGGGAGTCATGCGATTGTCCAGGACGGCGGAATCAGCAGGAGGAGCCGCCGCTGTGCTGTCTGCTGGCTGCAGGACAGCCGCGCGGGGATTGAACAACAAGGCAGGCGACACATAGGCCGGCAAGTTACCCGGAGATGGTGGCTGGCCTGTTGGGGGAACGCCTTCGGCTGGCTGTTTTTTGGAGGCCGGGGCGGCTTCCTCGTTTGATGGTTTTGTCGCCGGCTCCTGCCCCGGGCCGCCCGTTTCGGCAGCGCTCACTGCCGTGGAGTCCCGGAGCGTGTCAGCCGGCGTTTCCGGCTGGAAGGAGAGCAGGGTGTCTGCCGTGATGAACAGCGAGTCGCCGTCAATGATTTTTATCAAAAGCGGCCTGCCTAACTCCCCTCCGCTGGCCTTCAGGTAATTTCTTTTTTTGGCATGCTCGGCATACTCGCAGCGCACGGTGAGGTTCTCCGTCGTATCCTGCCAGATGATGTTGCCCCGGGCAATGCCGATGTCGCGCTCCTTGTCGAAATCCACCTCCTCGGCATCCAGCACCTGATCCCCGTCCACGATGTGGGAGCGCCCGCGGGTGGAGTAGTTCTCATTCCTGGCATCGTAAACCACTAATTCCCCGGTGATGGTTCTGTCCTTGTCGCGGATGAAAGCGTTTCCCTCCAGGGTCGTCACCTCCGTCTGCTCGTTGTACTTGATCATCCGGGCCGTGGCATAGGTGGTGCTGTCCTCAAAATGGGCGTTTCCCTCCAGGGTGATTTCCTTGAGTTTGGCATCGTAGCGCATGAGATCAGCCCAGGCCTTTTGGTCGTTTTTCAGGTATTGCGGGTTTTGGCTGAACTCCGCCTGCTTGTTGTTGATGTCGTAGAAGCCCTTCTCGGTGTAGATCCTTGCGGAATCCAGGGAAATGAGCGTGGGGGCGACGAAAGACACCACTGAGGAGCTCACATTGAAGGCCATGGTGTCGGAGCGCAGCGTGAAGTCGGGGTTCACCACCACGACGCTGTCGCCAAAATACATGTCATCCGTATTGGCGTTGAAATAGCCGCGGCGGCTGGTCAGGAAAGTGGTGTCGTCGGACATGGTGGCGCCGGTGAGCCAGGTGGCTATCTTGGTGTTGACATCATAGGTCAGGCGCTCGGTAAACAGTTTTTGCGAGCCTTTGACCAGGGCCACGTTGGAGAAAAGCTCTGCGATCTTGGTGATGCTGTTGTACTCGGCGGAATCGGAGAAAATGGCCAGTGAATCTCCCTGCAGCAGGATGAAGTTGCCCCTGGCCACCATATAGGTGTTGTTCAGCAGCGTGGCGCTGTCGCAGAAGAGGAAAACCGTGTCCTGGGCAAGTTCCACGTTGCCGTTCAGTTTCTGCAGGGTGTCGGGCGCGGTGATCTGGAAAATGAACTCATCGGCCCAGCGTATGCTGATTCTTTTCGAGCCCGGGGGAGGAGGGGTACCCGGAACCGGCTGGTTCTGGGCGTGCAGCACCGTGCTGCTGGTGCTGGCGGCAAGCAGCAGCAGAAACCTGAGCCAGCGTTTTGAGCGAGAAGGAATCATGACCGGGAGGCATCTATGCCGATGGATTTCAGGGTTGCAATCACAGCGGCCGGTTCAGCTGCCTGGAAGACGCTGCTTCCGGCGACAAGCACGTCGGCTCCTGCCTTCAGGATTTCCTCTGCATTTTGCAGGCCCACGCCGCCATCCACCTCGATGAGGGTGCGGG
>JBEAYO010000385.1:0-4050 GCA_041159285.1 Bacteroidota bacterium
GCGGGCGGGGCTTGCCCCCGCGCGCCTTTTAAGGGAAGATACCTCGCTAGCGTGTTTTTTGAGACAGCCTCTTTCCGAGAGGCAAGCGGCACTAGCGAAGATATTTCAAAAGCGCGCTGGGTCTTTTGAGACAGGCTCGCCCCCTCGTCAGGAAGCGAGGCAACACCAGGAAATGAAATTATTTAAAAGCGCTTACATCAAAAAGTGATAAAATGAAAAAGCACGCCATCAGGGTCGGAATGATCCAGCAGTCAAACGTAGAGGACGTGAAGCAGAACATCCTCAAGCTCGAAGACAACATCAGAAGCTGCGCTGCCAACGGAGCGGAACTGGTCGTGCTGCAGGAACTGCACAATTCCCTGTACTTCTGCCAGACCGAAGACACTGGCAACTTCGACCTGGCGGAATCCATCCCGGGCCCCTCCACCGAGCGCTTCGGCGCCATTGCCAAAGAACTCGGCATCGTACTCGTCACCTCACTCTTCGAGCGCCGGGCGCCGGGGCTTTACCACAACACAGCTGTGGTCTTTGAAAAAGACGGCAGCATCGCCGGCAAATATCGCAAGATGCACATTCCCGATGATCCGGCGTATTACGAAAAGTTCTATTTCGCCCCTGGCGACCTCGGTTTCGAGCCCATCCCAACCTCCCTGGGCAAACTGGGCGTGCTGGTCTGCTGGGACCAATGGTATCCGGAGGCCGCTCGCCTCATGGCCATGCGCGGGGCTGATTTGCTGATTTACCCCACTGCCATCGGCTGGGAATCGACAGACAGCCAGGAAGAAAAAAAACGGCAGCAGGATGCCTGGGTGATCTCCCAGCGCGGCCATGCTGTGGCGAACGGCCTGCCGGTCATTTCTGTCAACAGGACGGGGCATGAACCCGACCCCAGCGCTTCCACCAACGGCATCCAGTTCTGGGGGCATAGTTTTATGGCAGGACCTCAGGGGGAATTTCTCGCAGTGGCATCGAATGACCGGGATGAAAATCTGATTGTCGATATCGATGGCTATCGCACGGAGGCGGTGCGCCGCATCTGGCCATTTTTCCGGGATCGCCGGATTGACGCCTTCGAGGGCTTGACGAAACGGTATCTGGATTGATAGACTTGTCAAGTCTAATCAGCCGCCATTCAAAACCCTGTAAACATTTCAGGAGTCCTTCGGCCTGGAAGGCTTTTGCGCGCCAGCTGTCACCTCCTTTGTCTTGTTTCTCCGGCAGCGGTCGCTGCAATAAACCACCTCCTCCCAGCAGCGCTCCCATTTTTTGCGCCATTGAAAAGGCCGATTGCAGACAGGGCAGATTTTTTCCGGCAGATGCTGCTTTTTCATAAAAAATTTAGACTTGCAATTCATCATTGACAGGCCTCAAAGCCTTGCACCCAGGCGGGCACCTGCCTCAATCGCCACCTTGGCATCTAATTCCCGGGCCTCCAAGGCTCCGCCAATTACGTGAACCGGAATGCCGAGCGATTGAATGGGCTCCAGCAAGTCGCTTTTCGACACCTGTCCGGCGCAAATGACCACGTGGTCCACCGGCAACAAAAGTGACTTCCCCCGGTGAATGAGGTGCAGGCCCTCATCATCCACCTTGCGGTAAACCACCTCATCCATCATCCTGACCTGCTTCATCTTCAGGTGGCTGCGGTGAATCCAGCCGGTGGATTTGCCCAACTGCGCCCCATGCTTGCCCTTGGAGCGCTTCAGTAGCCATATCTCCCTCGCCGGCGCCTCCCGAGCAGGACTGCCCAGCGCACCCCGGCTCTGGTAAGCCAGGTCCACTCCCCATTCCTTCAGGAAATGCCCGAGATCTGGCGTCTCCAGGGACAAATCTGCCGGGCTGGCAGCCAGAAAAGTGGCCACGTCAAAGCCTATGCCACCGGCGCCGATGATGGCCACTGACCTGCCCACCGGCATCTTGCGGAGCAAGACATCGGCATAGGTCAGTACTTTCGGGTGGGTTTCGCCTTCGATGCCGGCCTTTCGCGGAGCTGCCCCCGTCGCCAGCACGACCTCCTGGAAGCCACCTTCCTTCAGCAGTTCAGGCGTTGCCTTCGTGCCCAGGTGCAGCCGAACGCCCGAGTGGCCGATTAGACGGCTGTAGTAGCGCAGCGTCTCCCGGTATTCCTCTTTCCCGGGCACCTCCCGTGCCATGAGGAATTGCCCGCCGATTTCAGTGCCTGCTTCAAACAAGTGTACCTCATGCCCCCTGCCGGCAGCGACCGTTGCTGCCGAAAGTCCGGCAGGGCCGGCTCCGACCACCGCGATTTTTTTTGCCGCACTGGCCGGATGATAGTTGAGCAGGGTCTCGTGGCAGGCTCTCGGATTGACCAGGCAGGAGGCTGTTTTTCCCTGAAAAGCATGGTCCAGGCAGGCCTGGTTGCAGGCAATGCAGGTATTGATATCGGCGCTCTTGCCTTCACGGGCTTTTTTTACAAACTCGGGATCCGCCAGAAAGGGCCTGGCCATGCTCACCATGTCGGCGCATCCTTCCGCCAGCACCCGCTCTGCTTCTTCCGGCGTGTTGATGCGGTTGGAGGTCACCAGCGGGATGCCCACTTTTCCCATCAGGCGCCTGGTGACCCAGGCAAAGCCGGAGCGAGGAACCATGGTGGCGATGGTGGGTATTCGGGCCTCGTGCCAGCCTATGCCCGTATTGATGAGATTGGCCCCTGCTGCCTCAATTCCTTTCGCCAGCAACTCCACCTCTTCCCAGGTACTGCTGTCTTCCACCAAATCCAACATGGAGAGGCGATAGATGAGGATGAAGTCGGGGCCGGTCTTTTCGCGTATGCGGCGCATAATCTCCAGCGGGAAGCGGCTTCGGTTTTCAAAAGTGCCACCCCACTCGTCCTGCCTTTTATTGGTCCTGCCGGCGATGAACTGGTTGATCAAATAGCCTTCGCTGCCCATCACCTCCACGCCGTCGTAGCCGGCTTCGCGCGCCAGTGCGGCGCAGCGGGCGAAGGCCTCAATCGTGCGCTGCACGCCCCGCCGGCTGAGTGTCCAGGGCCTGAAAGGCGAAATAGGCGATTTTATGGCGGAGGGAGCCACTGCAAAAGGATGGAAGCTGTAGCGGCCGGCGTGCAATATCTGCAGGCAAATCTTGCCTCCTTCTTCGTGCACTGCCTTGGTGAGGATCTGATGCTTGCGCGACTCTGCGCGCGTCGAGAGTTTTGCGGCAAAAGGCCCTACCCATCCCTGCCAGTTGGGAGCAATGCCGCCTGTTACGATTAGTCCGGCACCTCCGCGGGCGCGCTCTGCAAAGTAAGCGGCCATGCGCTCGAATCCATTCCGGGTCTCCTCCAGGCCCGTGTGCATGCTGCCCATCAGCACCCGGTTGGGGAGGGTGGTAAAACCCAGGTCGAGCGGGGCAAAAAGGTGAGGATATTGCATTGGTTACAGTTTGATTGCAGTTTTACAGATGCGGTTTTTCTCTTGGGGAGGACGGGGTGCCATCGGCAGGCTCTTTTCAAGGACGGGGCTGGCAATGGCAGCTTTAACAATGGAATCCCCGCCTTTGCGGCTGTCTCGTCACCAGCGCAGGTCGTCGTCCACGCCTCCCGGGGATTGCTTTCCGTACTGCCGTTTGGTTTCGAGGCGTTGCTTCTGGCGTTCCATGACCAATTTTGCCAGTGCTACATTGGCGGGATCCGGCGATGCGGGAGAAAGCGCGTCGTATATTTTGCTTTCGGCCACGTCATTGCGATAGAGCAGGCTGAGCAGGTACTCCATGTTGTGTTCTATCAGCCAGGCAATCCGGTCGCAGAGCATCTGAAAAACAGCTTCTTCAGAGGGGATTTCCTCTGTGGCGGGCAGCAGTTCGAAGTCCTTGGCGAGGATGCCAGCAAGTGAATTATCATCCATAGTAAAACGTATTGTAGTGGTGCGGGCTTTAATAAAGCCCCGGCGCGATTTTGAGATTTGTTTGGCGAATGCCGCTCGCTCCCGGAAAGGGCGGAGGCTGTCTCAAAAGACTGAGCTTGTCTCAAAAGCCCCGGCAATTCGCTTCGCCGACGCCGATTGTTCCCCGGAAAAGGCGGTCGGCCGG
>JBEAYO010000386.1:0-4050 GCA_041159285.1 Bacteroidota bacterium
CCCTTTTGGGAGGACAGCCGTATCTTTGAGAGATGCTAAACAGTTACCTATTTAAATAACAAACAACTAAAACCTGATTGCTGATGAATGACAAAATGACCCGGCAGCATTTCCTGAAAATAGCCGGCACCATGGGCGCCGCCGCCATACTCGCCCCGCTGGCAGCCCGCGCAGAAGGACTCTACCGCCAAGGCAAAAAAATAAAGATCGGCCTCATAGGCTGCGGCAGCGTCTCCAACATGTATCTCCCGCACCTGACAAAATCTCCCTATGCCGAAGTCGTCAGCACCTGCGACATCATCCCCGAAAGAGCCAGGCAACAAGCCGAAAAATACGGCATCAAACACCATTACCCCCACATAGACCAACTGCTCGCAGGCGCGCCCTTCGACCTCCTGGTCAACCTCACCAACATGCAGGAACACGGCCGCCTCAACCGCCAGGCCCTGCTCGCCGGCCGCCACGTCTGGAGCGAAAAACCCATGGCCAACACCTATGAGGAAGGCCGCGCCCTGCTCGACCTCGCCCTCTCCAAGGGCCTTCGCATCTGGGGCGCCCCCGCCGTGGTCAACAGCCCCCAGTTCGCCTTCATGTCCCGCGCCATCCAGGAGGGAAAACTCGGCAAAGTGGCCGCCGCCCATGCCCACTACGGACATACCGGCCCCAGCTGGTCCGCCTTCTTCTACGAGAAGGGCGGCGGCAGCCTCCCCGACCTCGGCGTCTATAACCTGGCCACCCTCACCGGCCTGCTCGGCCCCGCCAAGTCCGTCGTGGCCATGACCAGCATCGTGACGCCCCAGCGGACGGTGGACGACAAGGGCACAATCACGGTGGAAGCAGAGGACAATGCCATGGTGATCATGGACCATGGCAACGGCATCCTCTCCCATGTGCAGTGCGGCTTCAACTATTTCGATCCCTTCGGGCACGAAGGCGATGGACAGGACCGCCCCACCATCCTCGTCTGGGGGACTCAGGGCAATATGGCCCTCATCGGCTACGACTGGGCCCCCTTCGGCGTTCACCTGTCCAATTCCTGGGACAAGCCCGAGGGGGAACGCTTCGCCCAGGACACGGGCAGCTATGTCTGGGAACAGGGTGCCAGCGTGATTGCCGAAAGCCTGGCTCTGGCAAAGGAGCCGCTGATAGCTGCTGAACATGCCCTGCACGTGCTGGAAATCATCGAGGCCGCCAGGAAATCCGGGGAAACCGGGCAGAAGATTGCCTTGAAGTCTTCCTTCAAATATCCGGTAGTGAGTTAAAAAGGAACGCTGCTGAAGGAAAAGCAGCGCTATTGACAGCAGACTAAGCCCCCCCCGGCTTGGGCTTGTTGCGGCGGGTCTGCCAGGCTGGCAGAGAAGCACCGCTTGACCCTGGCTACCCCCAGCACCGCGGCTGTCATTGTTTGACGATCATTTGGACCGCAGATAAGGAAGCAGCGCTCAGGCAGACGAAATACCTGCCAGCCGGCAGGCCTTCCAGCCGGAAAATTTGAGATTGCCGTCCAGCTGCTGCGCTGATGGCCTGCCTGCGCAGCGGCCGCTGTGCCGCATCCATCAGCAACAACTCCCCGCCCTGCTTCCCCGGCAGCGAAAAGTCAACCGCTAATTCGCTGGTTGCAGGATTCGGATAGCAATGCAGCCATTTCGAAGCTTTGTCCTGCCTCCGCTCCAGGGCGACGACTTTTGACAAGGAAAAACGCCCGTCCAGGTCCACTGAGCGCAGCTGGTAGTAGCTGACCTGGAATGGGAGGACGTCCTCCAGCTCATAGTCCATCGAGTTCAGCGAGTGCCCTGCCGCCTTCAGGCGCCCGAGCTCTTCCCATACTTTTCCATCCCGGCTTCTTTCCACGATGTGCCAGGCCGTGTTTTCCTCCCGGGCCGTCGTCCAGCGCAGCAGGTTGCCGGATTCCTGCACCTTCCCGATGAAACCGATGAGCTCCACCGGCAGCGCGGAATTCAACAGCGAGATGTCGGAGCTGCCGTAGCTCAAAGAGTAGGAGGCAGAAGGAAAAGTAGTGCTGGTAAAGGTTCCCGTGCGGGTCCCGGAATTAGAAATGATTGCAGTGGCTGAGCCCGATGTCAGGGGGCTTCCCGTTTCCACCACGGTGAGCGAGGCGTTGGACAGCACCAGATTGTTGGAAAAAGTCAACAAGTCCCTGGAGGCGCCGTTCACCTCGACGTAGATATTCCCGGTGATGGTCAGGGCACCGCTCAGCGTCAGCGACCCGATGGAGAGTCCCGGGGCGATGATACCGCCCAGCGATTGTCCCGCCGCGTTGAAGCTCATGGTGCCGTTGCCTTTGAGTGTGCCGGCGTTCACGACAGCTTTGGAAAAGCTGAGGGTGCCGGCTTCCACGGAGGTCGAACCGGAGGAGGCATTGCTCAACTGGCACTGCAGGGTAGCCGTTCCGCTGCCGCTTTTTTTACGCAGCGTGCCATTGTTGAGGATGATGGCAGCGCCGGCGTTATTGTTGAAAATGGTCCAGTCCCCGTTCAGGTTAAAGGAGCCGTTGTTTTCAATCATTTTCTGGGAAGTGCTGAGCACCAGGCTGCCGGTGTTGAATTCCAGGTTGCCGTTGTTGGTGATGAGCGCGCTGCTGCTCATTTCAAGGGCATTTTGTCCGATGTCTCCCGCAATGGTCAGGGTGGCACCGGAGGCAACGATAACTTCAACCGAGCCAGAGAAGCTGCCACGGGTCCAGGTCATGGTTTTGCCGCTGGCCAAGGCGAGTTTGCCGTTTCCATCCATGTCTTTGGCATAGGAGGTAGAGTTGTTGAGCGTCAGGGTTGTATTCAGCGTGATGCGGCCCTGGGCGCTGAAGTCGAGCGCGATGCCGGATGAAATTGCGGCATTGATGACGGTAGCGGTCATATTTCCCGAGAAGATGCCAAAGATGATGGTGCCGGCGCTTCCTGTCACCGTGCCGAGCGTTGAGCCGATATTGTAGCTGATGATTTCAACGGTAGTATTTACTCCGAAGTGGAGGGTGCCGGTGGCGCTGTCATAGTTGTAGATTTTATTGTTGGTGGCCGCATCGCTGTTGAGGTTGATAGTGCCGTTGTTGGTCAGTTTGATATTGGAGAGCAGGTAGCCATTGTTGAGGTTGATGGTGCCGTTGTTGGTGAAATAGATATTGAAGGTAACTTCCTGGCTGTTGCAGGAGAAGGTGCCGTCATTGATGAAGTGAAGGGTGGAGGCTCCATCCTCCCTATACAGACGGTTGGTGCTGGTGTTGTCCGTGAAGGTGCCGTTGTTGTCAATGAGTGCGCTGTCATAAAAGTAGACGCCGTTCCCCGTCCAGGTAATGGAGCCGTTGTTGGTGATCTTGGCCGTTTGCTGGAGGGCTCGCCGGTTGCTGCTATCCGTGTCCGCGTCGAAATTAAACGATTTTCCGGAGGGCACGACTAACTCCACACTGCCGCCGATCCAGCCACCGACCCAGGAGGAGTTTTCGCTGAGGGTGATGATGCCGCTGCCGCTGAGCGTGTCGCGGCGGTAATCGCCGTCATAGTTCAGGGAGCGGATGGAGACGTTTCCGTTGAGGGTAAGTTTCAGCGGGGTGCCGATGTCTGAGAACACCACGTCATCCTCGGAGGAGGGCACTCCAGAGGGGCTCCAGATGGCGGTGTTATCCCAGTTCCCGGAGGCGATGAGGGTGTAGGTGGTGGCAAGGCATTTGCCGGTGCTCATCAGGAAGAGGAGCAGCATGAGTGTTTTATTCATTGTTTTCATTGTCAACATAAGGTGGTTAATTCCAGAAACAAGGCTGAAGGCGGCTGCTTTCAATAAATCCTGTCTTTAAGGTCGCTTGTGTTTTGATGCCTGGGAGTACGGGCTATTCGGGTAAATAGTCTTTGCTGACACAGCGGCCTGCGGGGCATTCCGACCTGCCAGAGCTGGTGGAATTACCAATCGAGTCACAGTGTTGGGGGGGAACCGTTAAAGAGCAGTCAGGAAAATTTTGATGCGTTGAATATTGTGAACTCAGCTGGGGCCTGGGTTGATACGCCAGGATCCTCGTCTGCACAATTTTTGAGCACGATGAAT
>JBEAYO010000387.1:0-4028 GCA_041159285.1 Bacteroidota bacterium
CAGGTTCGAGTGGGCGGAATTCAAAGATGCCGTCGAAATCATTGGCCTTCTGCATGATGATTTTCTCAGGCTTTTGGAAATTTAATATACTCATACGTGAAGAAATCTTTGAAAGGATATTTAATAAGGGCCTTTAATCGCAAACACTTAATGTTTGCACCCCATTGTTCATAGCTGATTCGCAAAAACGAGAAAAGGGCTGGCACGCAGCGGTATTGTTGCGTGCCAGACCCAGGGCCTTTATTTCGAGTACAATTCGACGATCAATTGTTCCTTGATCTTCTCCGGAATCTGCTCCCTTTCAGGATAAGCAAGGAACACACCCCTCACTTTGTCAGGATTGAATTCCAACCAGGCGTATTTCTTGACATCGGTCTTCTTGCCTACCTGCTCCCTGATCAATTCCAGGTTCTTGGATTGCCCCCTGACCTCGATGACGTCGCCGGGGCGCAGGTGGTAGGAAGGGATGTTTGTCAGCACACCATTTACCACAATATGGCGGTGAGTTACCAGCTGGCGGGCAGCCCTGCGGGTGGATGCCAGACCCAGACGGTACACCGTGTTGTCGAGGCGGGATTCCAAAAACTGAAGCAGCACCGTACCGGTAACGCCGTGCTTGTGGCTCGCCTTCTCGAAGAGATTGCGGAACTGGCGCTCCAGCACGCCATAAGTGTACTTCGCCTTCTGCTTCTCCATCAACTGGACAGCATAGTCGGAGCGCTGCTTGCGCTTGCGGGAGTTGCCATGTTGGCCGGGAGGATACTTCTTCTTGTCAAAAGCCTTGCTCAGGCCATAAATTGCTTCTCCAAATGCCCGCGCTTTTTTCTGTTTTGGTCCTATATACCTTGCCATTATTTATAATTACTTTTTGTCAGACAATAACATTGGATTACACACGCCGGCGCTTTGGCGGACGGCATCCATTGTGAGGAATGGGGGTGACGTCAGAAATCCTGAGGACCTTGACACCAGCCTGGTCGATGGCGCGTATTGCAGCCTCGCGGCCGGAACCGGGGCCCTTGACGAAAACCTCAACGGCGCGCAATCCTGCATCATAGGCTACCTTTGCCGCATCGCCGGCAGCCACCTGAGCAGCATAGGGCGTGTTCTTCTTGGAACCACGGAAGCCAGCCTTGCCGGCAGAACCCCAACTAACCACGTCTCCCTTCTTATTCGTCATGGAAACGATGATGTTGTTAAATGTAGCCTGCACATAGGCAAAACCTTCCGGCTCCACCTTTACCTTGCGCTTGACTTTTACCTTGGACTTTATCTTTGCCATTATTTCCTGTGATTAATAATTTTCTGATATTCGCCAGACCTTGCCTGACTGCCGGATTACTTCTTAGTAGCCAGCTTTTTGTTGGCCACGGTTTTGCGCTTTCCTTTCCTGGTGCGGGCATTTGTCTTGGTGCGCTGACCCCTCAAAGGAAGACCTTTGCGATGACGCAAACCGCGATAGCAGGCAATATCCATCAGACGCTTGATGCTCATCTGAACCTCAGACCTGAGTTCACCCTCTACTTTGTAGTCACGCTGGATGATCTGTGTGATGGAACGAACGTTCTCATCTGACCAGGCAGACACTTTCGTGTTCTCATCGATACCAGCCTCGCTCAGGATATCCCTGGCCCTGGAAACGCCTATCCCGAATATATAAGTGAGGCCTATGATGCCTCGTTTGTTTCTGGGTAAGTCAACACCTGCTATACGTGCCATATTCTTAATTATTTACTTTGATTTAAAGGCCGACAAGACACCCCGCGTCAACCCTGACGCTGCTTGTACTTGGGGTTTTTCTTGTTGATGATGTAAAGCTTTCCTTTGCGCTTTACTATTTTGCAATCAGCCGTGCGCTTCTTAATGGATGCTCTGACTTTCATGACAATTATGATTGATGATTAAAGATGATACTTGTTATTTATAGCGATATATGATTCTCCCACGGGACAAGTCATACGGCGACATTTCAACGGAAACTCTATCACCTGGCAAGATTTTGATGTAGTGCATCCGCATCTTGCCGGAGATGGTAGCCACTATCATGTGGTTGTTCTCAAGACGTACCCGGAACATTGCGTTTGACAATGCTTCTTGAATAGTGCCGTCTTGTTTTATTAAATCCTGTTTTGCCATGCTTTAAAATTCGGAGCGCAAAGATACGAATCTCCGTTAAAGTTTCAATTTTGCTGTAAAAAAATTAGTTAATATCCAAAAAAATATTGACTTTTCATTTTCATTTGTTGTCCAGCAGAGCCCGAACCAGCTCCTGGCTGTCTTCCATCAGCGATATTTCCCTCAGCTCCGGATTGTTGGCCATGGCCTCCTCAATCAGATTGTGGTCGGAGAGTATGTCAGCCGGACCTTTCCGGACAGCGATGGTGTGCTCGTAATGAGCCGAGGGCATCTTGTCTGCCGTGCTGATGGTCCAGCCATCGTCGCTTTGTTTGACATCCTTTCTGCCAAGGTTGATCATGGGCTCGATGGCAATCACCAGGCCTTCCCGGAGCAGTGCACCGTTGCCTCGTCTCCCGTAATTTGGAACCTCGGGATCCTCATGCAGCGACTTGCCAATTCCATGGCCCACCAGCTCCCGCACCACAGAGTATCCATGCTCCTTTTCCACGTAGTGCTGTATGGCAAAACTTATATCGCCAATCCGCCTTCCATTCACCGCTTGCTCAATGCCACGATAAAGAGAGGATTTTGTCACACGCAACAGGCGGATGACTTCCTCCGGCACGGCTCCCACAGGGAATGTGTAGGCTGCATCGCCGAAAAAACCATTCGCCAGTACACCGCAATCCACAGAAATCACATCGCCATCCTTGAACTCACGGTTGGAAGGAATCCCGTGGACTACCACTTCATTCACTGAAATGCAAAGCGTAGCTGGAAAACCGCGGTAGCCTTTGAAGGCAGGCATTGCACCATGGTCTCTTATGAAGCTTTCCGCCTCCTGGTCCAGCTTAGTGCCGGTAATCCCTGGCTTGAGAATGGAGGCGACATGAGCCAGTGTTTTACATACCAACAGGCAGGATTCCCGGATGAGTGCTATTTCAGCGTCCGTCTTGTAAAAAATCAAGTTAGCCTTTGGCTGCTGTAAAAGCATTGCGAAATGCCTTGTTTTAAATATAAAAATCGTGCTGTCAGCTTTTCTTCACCAGCATTTGTAAAACTGGCTACCCAACCTGACAGCACGATGCTTTTTAAATTGATTGCTAACTCAAAACCGTTGCAGGACCATAAGTGTCATGCGCAGGGTATCGAAATTAAGCTCCAGGCGTGATTCCCTGAAGTCTCGAACGACCCTGGATTTTGCCGGCTTTCACCAATCCGTCATAGCGACGCATCAGCAAGTGACTTTCAATTTGCTGCAGTGTGTCCAAAACGACACCCACCCCGATCAGGATGGAAGTACCTCCAAAGAATACCGCGAAAGCAGGGTTTACACCGAAAGCCTTTGCAACCGAGGGAAGCACAGCGATCGCACCCAGGAAAAGCGATCCGGGCAAAGTAATCCTGGTCGTGACAGCATCAATAAAATCAGCTGTAGGCTTTCCAGGCTTAATGCCGGGAATGAATGCGTTCTGACGCTTCAGGTATTCTGCATACTGGGTTGGGTTCACCAACAAAGCAGTGTAAACGTAGGTAAAGGCGACAACGAGTATGAAAACGATCAGGGAAGAGGTCAGCGAATAAGGATCGACGAACTCCTTCATGATACCCGTAGGCGCAGTGCCGGCATTGCCTGCAAACTGTGCAACCGTCGCAGGGACGAACATCAGCGCTTGTGCAAAGATAATGGGCATCACACCCGCAGAGTTAACCTTTACAGGGATGTAGTCCCTGGCACCTGTCGCCGGAATGGTTGTGCCACCGCGCTGCACCATGTGCTTGGCAAATTGAATGGGCACTTTCCTAACACCCTGGATAATAAGGATGACAGCCATAATCACACCCAACAAGAGAGCGAATTCGATGATGAGACTGAAGAATCCGCCGGCGTTTGCCTTGAGTGCAATCTC
>JBEAYO010000388.1:0-4025 GCA_041159285.1 Bacteroidota bacterium
GGCTGAATAGTTACAACAAAATAACGACACAGCTCGTTTCAAACCAAATCACAATAAAATTACGTACCATGGCTTTTGAAATCACAGATTCCAACTTTAAGACAGAAGTGTTAGACAAAGAAGGCGTTGCCGTTCTCGATTTTTGGGCTGAGTGGTGTGGCCCCTGCCGCATGATTGCTCCCATCATTGATAAATTGTCAGAGGAATACAAAGGCAAGGCCTTGATAGGCAAGGTCAATGTCGACAACAATCCCGACATCACCGTCAAATACGGCATCCGCAGCATCCCTACCATCCTGGTGTTCAAAAACGGAGAGGTCGTCAACCGCCATGTAGGCGTGACTACCCAGGGCAACCTGGCCCAGATGATAGATGCCCAGATGGCATGATGACCCTCAACACGACAGCTGCTGATGACCTCAAATCCTCGAGGTCATCAGCAGATCCAAATCCGTGTGCTTGAGATCGAAGCGCCTGCTGAGATAGGCATTGGTGAGTTTCCCCCTGTAAACATAAACGCCGTTTCGAAGACTTGGATGGTCAAACAAGAGTTCATCCAGCCCGCCTACCTCCCCGGCCCGGGCCAACAGGGGCATCAAAATATTGCTGATGGCAATGGACGCTGTCCTGGGTATCTTGGAAGCGATATTGGGTACGCAGTAGTGTATCACCCCGTGTTTTACAAAGGTGGGATGTTGATGGCTGGTCATCTCTGATGTCTCAAAACAGCCCCCCTGGTCTATGCTCACGTCCATGATGACAGATCCCGTCTTCATCTTCTGCACAATGGATTCCGGCACTATCACCGGCGTCCTGCCGGTCTTGGAGTGCACCGCCCCTATCACTGCATCTGCATTCAGGAGTTCCTTCTCCAACTGGAAAGGATTGAGGGTGGAGGTATTGAGCCTTTGCCCTACATGCCGCTGGAGGCGCATCAGCTTATAGACATCGTTGTCGAAAACCCTTACCTCTGCTCCCAACCCCAGGGCAACCCGCGTGGCGGACTCCCCTACCACGCCTGCTCCCAGGATCACGACCTTTGCCGAGGGTACGCCGGACACGCCCCCTAACAGGACGCCCTTCCCTCCACCGGTGGAGGCCAGCAGCTCCGCGGCAGTGAGCACGGCGCTGATGCCTGCCATTTCGCTCATCACGCGGACGAAGGGAAAGGAGCCGCTGTCATCCTGGATATATTCCATGGCGAGGGCCACTATCCTTTTCTGCTGCAGCTTTTCAATGAGCTCCCTGGATGCCATGGGAATGGTCAGTGGAGAAATCACCACTTGGTTGGGATGGTACAATTCGGCCTCCTCAAGCGTCGGAGGTGTGACTTTGAGCAACACCTGTGACTGAAACACCTTCGCGCGGTCATAGGCAATCTCTGCGCCCGCTTCCGAGTAGCGATGGTCGGTGTAATTGGCTTTTTCTCCTGCGCCGGCTTCCAACAGGATGTGGTGGCCGAAGCCTGTCAGCGAGGCAACGGCAGTGGGCACCAGGGCAACCCTGTTCTCCTGCATCATCTCCAGTTTCGGCAGCCCGATGGTGAGCCCCCGGCGGGGAGACTCGAGCGCAAGTGTTTCTGTCTGGGGCTGCAACTGTCCTTCCGTGAGGGACTTTGGAATTGGAATTTTTTTCTTTGAGGAGGAGGAATCCGGCATATGGTAGTTTTTCTGATGAAATATAAGAATCTCAGCGCTAATTTAAGAAACTGTTTCCTAACAAGATGAAAGCATGGCTTGTTTAGCGGGTGGACAGCGTAATTTTCCGCGTGGCATCGGACAGGAGGAGAATCTCGATGAAGATCATGTCGTCCGGCAGGTAATCGGCTATAAGCGCAGGCCACTCGATGAAAGTGTACTCCTCTCCGTAGAGATAGGTATCAATGCCAATGTCCTGGGCTTCTTCCACCGAGTTGAGCCTGTAAAGATCGAGGTGATATACCGTTGTGATTTCCCCCGATGGCAGTTGCAGGCTGTAACAGTTCACCAGCGAGAAGCTGGGACTCGTCACCGGGTCGCCTACGCCAAGGTGCTGGCAGAAAGCTTTCACGAAGGTGGTTTTGCCGGCTCCCAGGTCTCCGGAAAGGGCGAACTTCGTCCTGCCGGCAGCAAACCGCAAGGCGAAGACAACTGCTTCCTGGACGTCCGCCAGTGAGTGGACAATGAATTCAGCCTGCCGCATACCCGGCATTTCTGTCAGGAGGAACGCTTCTCAGCGAGAAGAGCCATGAGTACCACCCCTGCCGCCAGTACCAGGGCCAGCCAGGTCAGGGTGTCAACCTGCTGTTTGAAAGCACATTGGTAAAAGACCGCTCCCAAAAAACCGCCAATCATGGGGCCTATGACGGGAACCGGGGCATAGCCCCAGTCTGAGCTTCCTTTTCCGGCGATGGGCAGCAGGAAATGCGCCAATCGGGGGCCCAGGTCCCTGACCGGGTTGATGGCATACCCCGTAGGCCCCCCCAGTGACATGCCGATGGCCACTACCAATGCACCTACTACGAGGGGATTCAGCCCGTTGGCAAACTTGTTGGCACCGATGAAAAGCACGCCGCTGGCCAGAACGAAAGTGCCGATGATTTCACTGAGAAGGTTGGGCCAGAATGAACGCAGGGCAGGTCCGGTGCAAAAAACACCCAGCTTGACGGCAGGATCCGTTGTGTTGCGCCAATGGGGCAGGTAATGCAGCCAAACAAGCACTGCACCCGCCATTGCCCCCAGCAACTGGGCCAGGAAGAACGATGGCACGGAATCCCAGGAAAAATTGCCGGCCACAGCCAATGCCAGGGTGACGGCAGGATTCAAATGGGCGCCGCTGACCTGGCCCACGGCGTATATTGCCAGCGTCACGGCTAAACCCCAGGCCAGGGTGATGACTATCCATCCGGCATTTTCAGATTTAGACTTGCTCAATGCTATGCCGGCGACCACGCCGTCACCCAGCAGCACCAACAACATGGTGCCGATGAGTTCGCCCCAGAAAGGTGTCATGTTGGTTCGTTTTGTTTGTTATTTCGTTGTGTTAAATGCGCTATTTTTTCCTTCTCCGGCGCTGCTGCTGTAGCTGTTGCTGCCTGCTGGAGTTGCGGTCCATGTCTCGGTCCCGACCGCGGTCCATGTCGCGCCCCCTGTCCATGTCGCGGCCACGGTCCATGTCACGCCCCCTGTCCATGTCGCGGCCGCGGTCGCGGCCCAAGCCCATGGAGGGGCCGTTGCCCGGCCTGCCTTGCGGCCGCTGCATTTGCGGCCTTGGGGGCATTTGCGGACCGCCAGTGGCCTTGCGCGGGGTGCGCCCGCTGTCGAAGGAGGTGTCCTCGACCAGGCGCAGCTTACCGTCGGAGAGGTTCACGAGGTCCTCCACGATGACATCGTCGCTGACATAATGCTCCCTGCTCCAGGTGCGATAGGCCTGCTTCATGTAGAAGGCAATGACCTTGACAAAGCTGTTTTTCTTGTCTCCGTCCTCCATGCTGATGGCTTTTGCAATCAGCTTCTGGACGTTGTGGCCGTAATGGCGGAAACGGGGGTCTTTAGTGGAATAGGTAACGCGGTCCGGTTTCTTGCGGCTGTCCCCGGGCGTGGGGATGTAACCAGTTGGAGATACCACGTCGAGCTGGTATTCAGCGATGTGGAATACGTGCTTCCACAGTTTGTCTCGGTAGTCTTCGAGGTTGCGGTTTTGGGGATGCATCTGCATCATCAGTCCAACGATCATTTCGATGAAATGCTGGCGCTTTTCTTTTTCCGGTATGCTGCGGGCATAGCGGATCATATTCTGTACGTGACGGCCGTATTCGGGGATGATAAGGATTTCCCTATTTGAGTTGTATTCCATGCCTGAAGTTTATTATTAAACGCAAATATGATTATAATCGTTCAAAACAAATAGTAGTTGCACGATTATGTTGGATTTGTCAGTGATTGCCTTAAAAATCAAAAGCCCCTTTAAGGCAGGGTGTTCAACCGGGCGATTTTTTGTGTTGACAAAAAAATAAAGATAGAGAGCTTACCGCTCTGTTTAAAAAG
>JBEAYO010000389.1:0-4023 GCA_041159285.1 Bacteroidota bacterium
GGCGTTTTTAGCCCAACACATTCCGAACGCCAATTTTACCGCCATCCACTCGGACTACGGCCACGACGGCTTTTTGCTGGAAGATGAAAAGATCACCGCTGAGGTGCTGGCCTTCGCGCCGGCCGTGGCCGGCGTTCCCGCTTACTGCACCACCGGCAACTCATAAAATCCATCCCGGTTGAAGGACTGCAGGTGTTCCTGGAAAAAGGAATCGCAGTACAGGCACACATTGCCGAGTGCTTGTGTGCGCACACGGGCCTCCTCCTCGCCGATGCCGAGGTGTTCGCCCATCTTCCAGGGATTGCCCTCGTTCAGGCGCAGGAAAACTGGATGGGCAGCGGCTCGGGACAGCACCTCCGCCACCTTTTCGATGCGGGCGTCGCCCAGGGGAAACTTCGTTCCGGGGCAACAGGGATTGATGCGCCAGAGCTGGATGCTGATCTCCTGGGGAATATCGTCGTAGCCCCCCAGGAAATTGCGGGCACCGGAGAGGATGGTGCAGAAGTTGTGCTGCGGGTCCCGCTTCCAGATCCCCTTTTCCATGGCCCTGCCCCGCGCCCAGTTTCCACCCAGCCACATGTCCTCCGTGGCCCCCCAGTAGCCCCAGCTCAGGGGCCGTTCCAGGAGGTAATTGTCCTTGCTCACCAGCGGGTCCTTGTGGTCACCCCGGACACCGGCCGCCTCGAACAGCGCCGCCAGCTGGTCGAGCCTGCCGCCGGCGTGCTTGTGGTAGCGGTCAATGCTGGCGATATCGAAGCGGGTGACGCCCTTCTCGATGAGCGCATCGAGGATGGCGGCGGTCAACAGGTCTCCGTTGGTTTGCAACATGATTTGGACGGAGTCGCCGTAGCGTTCCCGCAGGCGGTCGAGGATGGCGTAGAGGAGCTTCCGGTCGGCCAGCGGCTCCCCGCCTGAGAGGATGAGCCGGTCGATGTGTTCCGGCAGGTTCCCGATGATGGCCATGCACTCCTCCTCGCTGATGCGCGCTCCCCGCGGCCCGCTGAGGTTGTAGCAATGGTCGCACTGGTCGTTGCACAGTTGCGTGAACACCCAGTAAAGGCTTTCGCAATGGTTAAAGTCTGACTTCATGTCATATCATTTTTTCCAGATCCTGCCAGAAGGAGATTTCATCCATCACTCCGGTTCGTTGGTCCTGGATGAAATCCCGCTTATCGGGGTAATGCTTCAGGCCGCCGTCCTCCAGCAGGGCCATTTCATCGCCCATGAGCAGGGCTTCCTTCAAGTCGTGGGTGACAAAGAGCGTGGTGATGCCGGCAGCGGCGATCATGCGGCGGAGGAGCTGCTGCATGGCGTGGCGGGTGGCGGTGTCCAGCGCACCGAAGGGTTCGTCGAGCAGCAACACCCGCGGCTTCAGGATGAGGGCGCGGCCGAAGGCCACGCGCTGCCGCTGTCCGCCGGAGAGTTGCTCCGGCATCTTCCGGGACTGGTCGGACAGGCCGAGGTGGTGCAGCATGTCCTCGACCTGCTGGCGGATCCCGGCTTCCGGCAGCTTGCCCAGGCGCAGTCCGAAGGCGATGTTTTCAAACACATTTAAATGGGGGAACAGCAACGGCTCCTGGTAGAGATAGATGATGCCCCGCAGGTGTGGCGGCACCTGGTTGATGGGCTGCCCCTCCAGCAACACGGTTCCGGCGTCGGGGGATTCCAGTCCGGCGATGATTTTCAGCAGGGTGGTTTTTCCGCTGCCGGAGCGGCCCAGGATGCTCAGCAGCCTGTGGCGGGGCAGGCTGAAGCGCAGGTCGCGCAGCACCTGTTCTGCGCCATGTGATTTGGCAAGGCCTGTGACTTCTAAAAATGTGCTCATTGTGTTTGGCTAATGATGCTGGCGGAATGAATTCCGCTAATGTACAAAAAAAGATGCAGGCGGAATGAATTCCGCCCTCCAACGGCGCCTCCTTTTCGCTCGGGTCCGGCTGGCTAGCACCCCCGGAGGGCGGAATTTATTCCGCCACTATAAAACGACGCAGGCGGAATAAATTCCGCCCTCCAACGGCACCTCCTTTTCGCTCGGGGCCGGCTGGCTAGCACCCCCGGAGGGCGGAATTCATTCCGCCACTATAAAAATGATGCGGCAGAATAAATTCCGCCCTCCTTTGCCCATGTAAACGGATAGTCTCTCCAATCCTTGCAAATCCCAGCCTTGACAGGATTCATGATAGTGTACGAAAAAGCATTGCCCAGATGCACCTCATTGCGGATGTAGCGGTCAAAATACTCCTCCTGCCAAAAAGATTGGCCGACCCGCCCGAGGATGCGATTGGCAGGCGTGGCACTTCCACCTCCTATCAGCTTCATGACCTGCCATAGCTGCTTGTACTTTTTTTCGTCAACGGGCGATCCGTCGACAGGCAGCTGCACTGAAAAATCAAAGAGCACGTGGACATGGTTCGACATGATGCAACATGCCAACAAGTCATAGTAGGTTCCGTTGTATTCGTGAAACTTATCCATCACCAGGCGGGCAATCTCCGGTTGCCGGAGCCATCTCGGGCTTCCAGCTTCTGGTTTGTCCAGATAACTGTCGCATTTCTTGAAAAAAGCCCATTTCGCCTCAAAGACCTTCCGGTTTTTTTCGGTTTCCCGGAGATCCGGTTTGCGTCTGATTTCCCGGATTGCCTGGTCTCGCGCTCGCTTAAGCGCCTCCAGCCTGTCTTTAGGAATGGCTCCTTCCAGGTTGATGGTGACGAAGAAAGTGGCGCCAATAGGCTGGATGTGTGGCAGCCTTCGCCGGTGTTGAGTTTTCATGAGGTATGGAGCGCGGGCTTTATGCCGCTTTTCCAAAATTATGAAAATTCTGCTTTTTTCATCACCGCATCAAATGCAGGCCGCCTTCCTCAAAAACCCGCACCAAAGGCGCCCCGCAGTACACGATGCCCATTTCCAGGTACCAGCCATAGACGCCGGGATCCATGGGCTTTCCCCTGAATGTGCCGTCCCAGCAGCCCTCCGCCTCAGCAGTTTCGAACAGCAAATTCCCCCAGCGGTCGAATATCCGGAGGGTGAAATAAGCAACCTCCACATCCGGGGGCAGGTAGCCCCTGAAGCAATCATTGACATTGTCGCCGTTGGGAGAAAACGTGTTGGGCATGTAAATCATCCGGTCTTCATCCAGCGGCTCCAGCTGAACGGAAAAGGAGCGGACCAGCGTCTCGCAGTCGTTGGAGAGTGTCAACTCGATGCTGCCCGGACTGGTCACCCAGAAGGAGGAAGCACTGGTGCCATCGGGCCAGCTATAGGTCAGGGGCAGGGGGCTGGCGACGACCGGCGTAAATAGCAGACTGTCGTTGCAAGGCAGGAACAAGGCTTCATCCTGCACTGAAATCGGCGGGAATGCAGGCACCTCCACCGCGATGGATTCCTCACAGCCCTTGCTGTCCTGCACCAACACCTCGTACTGGCCCGGGAGCAGGTTTTGGAACTGCGGTGACGACTGAAAGCTTTGCCCATCCAGCGAGAAAAGATAGGGAGGACTGCCGCCCCCTATGTTTTCGAGCAACAGACTCCCCTGCGCCGTTCCCCGGCAGGCCGGACTGGAAGCAATGTCAAAGCTGAGCGGGTCGCCGGCACTCACCAGCACGGTGACAATCGAATCGCAACCGGTCTGGTTGGTGAACACAAACTCCGTCTGGGTTCCGGGCTGCAGCTCCTGCCCGAGATAGAAAGCAGGCTCGCCCGGGCAACTGACGAGGCTGAGGCTTGTCTCCGACACCGGCAGCGGGATGACGCCGACGAAGGCCGTGTCATAACAACCATCGGCATTGAGCTGCAGCACCACCGCGCTGCCACCCGCCGGAATCAGGGTGCCGTTGTAGTCGAGGAACTCCCCTTCACAGGCAAAGCCATCCACGGCCAGGATATTCACCGGCAGGGCCGAGACGCTGACGGTGACGAGCGAGTCGCAGCCCAGGTAGTTCTGAAAGGTGAAGATTTCCGTTTCACCCGGCAGCAGTTGCGCCCCGGCGTACTCGACCGGGACGCCCGGACATGACTGCAGGCTGAGCT
>JBEAYO010000390.1:0-3979 GCA_041159285.1 Bacteroidota bacterium
AATCTATTTAATCTTAAGGGAATCAACAAACCTCGATCTTTTATAAAATGCAACAGGTAGTTTTATACATCGCCGCATCGCTGGACGGCTTCATCGCCAGGAGTGATGGCAGCATTGACTGGCTGGAAGGCTTGCCCAACCCGGATAACAGCGATTACGGCTACGGGAAATTCCTGGATGGCATCGGCAGCATCGTCATGGGCAGGAAGACTTATGAGGTGATCATGGGCTTTGGCGTGGAATGGCCCTACGCGGGATTGCAGACATTCGTGGTATCCAGGCAGCCGGACTTGACCATCAACAGCCCGGACACGCAGCTGGTGCGGGAAGAAATCCCCCGGCTGATAAGCCAGCTGAAAGCCAGCAGCGCCAAGGACATCTGGCTGGTTGGCGGCGGCGAGCTCGCGACCTGGTTTTTGAATCATGACCTGCTGGACCGGATCATCCTTACTGTGATTCCCGTGGTGCTAGGCACCGGAATTCCCTTGTTCGCTCCTGCGCCCAAGGAATCAAACTGGAGCCTGAAGCAGGTGGAATCATACAACTCTGGCGCAGTCACCCTGCACTACGATATCCAACGGCTCACTTGAAGCGGATGGCCTTCACCGGGCTGATGCGACTGACCAGCCAGGACGGGATAGTCAGAAACAGCATGATGACCAGAAGAGCGCCGAGATTGAGCAACATCAAGGTCCAGGCACTCAGCTCGACAGGAGCCACAGAAAGGTAGTAATTCTCCTCGCTGAGGCGGATTAAACCAAAATGCTGCTGCAAGAGGCAAAAGGAAATGCCAATCAGGTTCCCCCAGAATAGCCCTGTCATGGTAATGTAGGCGGCGTGGTAAAGGAAGATGCTGCGGATCCCCCAGTTCGTCATGCCCAGTGCCTTGAGTGTTCCGATCATGTTGGTGCGCTCGAGGATGAGGATCATCAGCGCCGTCACCATGTTGATGAGTGCCACTACCACCATAAGCACCAGGATGACGATTTCGTTGACATCCTGCAGTGCCAGCCATTCAAAGATGGCCGGGAACTTCTCCCGGATGCTCTCGCAGTAGAGGCTGGCGGGAAGCTCCTCCTGATAGATGTATTCCGTCAAAATGTCCAGGTCGCGAAGGTCATCAATGAACACCTCGAAGCCGCCGATCTGCCAGTCTTCCCAGCCCAGCAGCTCCCTGGCTTTGCGGATGTCAACCAGGGCAAACTTGCGGTCGTATTCCTCCAGGCCGGTCTTGTAGATGCCGCGGACGGTGAAACGGCGCGGGTAGAGGTCGCCGTCCTGGACAAAGCTGAAGATGAGGCGGTCCCCGATGCCGAGTTGCAGCCGGTTGGCCGTCTGCCTCGAAATGATGACGCCGTCGGTGGCCAGGGAATCGCCCGACAGGTCGAGTTGCGCCCCCTCCTCCAGGTATTGGTTGAAAAAAGACCAGTCGAAGTCCTCCCCCACCCCTTTCAGGATGATGCCTTCGATTTCGCTTTTCGTCTTGATGATGCCCGGTTTCAGGGCAAAGGCCTGGATGTGGCGGATGGCGCCATGGGTTTCCACCTTGCGTTCAAAGGGGAGTTCAAAGCCGGCGAGCTCGTTCGTCTCCAGGTAGGCGATGGGCTCCAGGGCCTCCAATCCAGGATAAAAGGGCTGGTTGAGCTCGATGGGGGACGCCTCGCCGGTGGTTCGGTTCACCTGGGCGCTGGTAATGTGGATGTGGCCCCAGAAGCCAAAGATCTTCTCTCCGATCTGGTGCTTGAAGCCTGTGATGACAGCCGAGGCGATGATCATGACGGTCAGGCTCAGCGCCACTGCCACCACGGCAATGCGGATGATCAGCCGGGAAAGGGACCGGCTGCCTGACAAGGCCACCCTGCGGGCTATGAAATAAGGTAGGTTCATGCTGCAAAGATACAGGGAAACGCGAAATTGGTTTCAAAAGGAGTCGCAGGTTGGAGTGGCAATTTTTTTTGATTTACTTTGCAGGCTCAATACCAAGCGGTATAACAAAAGACACAAACAATGAAGAACTTTATTGAAGAGTTGCGCTGGCGAAACATGCTGCACACAGCCACAGAGGGTGTCGAGGAACACCTGTCCGGCGGCATGCGCACCGGCTATATCGGCTTCGACCCCACAGCACCGGCGCTGACCATCGGAAACTATGTGCAGGTGATGATCCTGACCCTTTTCCAGCAGTCAGGGCACCGGCCGGTGGTGCTGATGGGAGGCGCCACGGGTCGCATTGGCGATCCCAGCGGCAAGGACAAGGAGCGGGAGTTGAAGAGTGCCGAGGAGTTGGATGCCAACCTGGCCCGACAGCGGGCTCAGATGCTGAAATTCCTTGAGTTTGGCGATAAAGGCAACCAGGCGCTGATGTGCAACAACCTCGACTTCTACCGAGAGATGAACGTGCTCAGCTTCCTGCGCGACGTCGGTAAAACCCTCACTGTCAACTATATGATGGCCAAGGACAGCGTACAGAACAGGCTGGAGTCAGGCATTTCCTTCACAGAGTTCAGTTACCAGTTGTTGCAGGCCTATGATTTCCAGTGCCTTTACAAAGAGCTGGGCTGCACGGTACAGCTGGGCGGCAGCGACCAGTTCGGCAACATCACCTCCGGGATGGAGTTCATCCGGCGCAACCTGGGAGAGCGGGCTTTCGGCATCACTTCCAACCTGCTGACCAAGGCAGACGGCAAGAAATTTGGCAAATCGGAGAAGGGCAACATCTGGCTGGATCCCGAGTTTACTTCGCCCTACCGCTTTTATCAGTTCTGGATCAATTCCGACGACAAGGACCTGCCGCAGCTCATCCGCTATTTCACCCTGAAGTCGAGGGAAGAAGTGGAGGAAATGGAGCGGACGCACGAGGGAAATCCCCAGGCGCTGAAGCGATTGCTGGCAGAGGAGCTCACCGTGCGGATTCACTCCGAAGAGGCCTATGCCGCAGTGTTGCAGGTATCGGAATTGCTGTTTAATCCCAAAGCAGGAAGGGATGCCTTGCTGGCGCTGGGCGAGCGGGAACTGGCCACCGTGGCCGAGGAAATTCCCTCCTTCGAGGTGCCGCGGGAAGTGCTGGCGGCGGGCATCAACATTGTGGACCTGATGTCGGGTGCCACCGCGATTGCCAGTTCCAAGGGCGATGCCAAGCGGGCGGTGCAAGGACAGGCAGTGACTTTGAACAAGGAAAAAATCGAGAGTCCGGATGCCATGGTGCACGCGGAATCGCTGCTTCACGGGCAATACCTGCTGTTGGAGAACGGCAAGAAGAATAAATTCATGATTGTGGCAAAGCCTGGATAAGCAGTTCAGACTGCTTATCCAGCTTATCTCAGCTTAAACTCATAGCGGATGGTGCCGCACTGACGGTCCACTTCCCCTTTTTGAAACTGCCATTGCTTGGCATTCCTGATGGCGAGCTTGATCAGGTTGTTGTCAGCGGTGGTGGATCCGCGCTGCGTGAATTCGGGCTCTCCGATGACATCTCCGTTTTTGTCCACGCAGAGGGAAATCATGACGACCCCTGACTCCTGTGAGTTGTCCTGGATCACAGGTCCTCTCTTCAGGATGCCGCGGTTGCCGAGGCCGCCGCCCACAGTCCCGCGGCCGGTGGATATACCCTCCAGCGCTTGGGCATTGGGGTCTCCGTTGGGATCACCTTGGTTGCCGGGTTTGCCCGTGTTGCCCTTGCCCTTTCCCTTGTTGCCGCTCAGGCCGCCGGAGACCAGGTCCTCCAGTTCTTTTTGTTTGGCAGCCTCTTCCTGGCGTTTGCGTTCTTGCTCCGCGCGTTGTCTGTCTTCCTCTTGCTTGCGCTGACGGTCGGCTTCGGCCTCTTTCTTTTTCCTTTGCTCTTCCTCTTTCCTGAGTCTGGCCGCCTCCGGGTCTTCTGTTTTCACGGGGTCCCGCTTGACCGGTTTTGTTTCTTCCCTGGGTTTCTCGCGCACCGGCTCGTGTTCAGGCTCCACCTCTTCCTCCGGTTCAGGCGCAGGAG
>JBEAYO010000391.1:0-3954 GCA_041159285.1 Bacteroidota bacterium
GTTAAAAACTTTGGTCTTAAACATCCAGCACCACCGATTCAGCACACCGAGTCTGTTTTTATATAACAAAGACAATTCGAGCTCCGTTTACCCCTATCCTTCACAAAAATCCGGTCTAAGTTTCGCATCAATTGTAAGTCATTTGACCAATCCCGAAAAAACGCAGCTCATAGCGTAATCATCCCTTTGTAAAAGACCAGATTGTCACTCATCTTTCATTTCCAGGTAGGGCCCAAGGGCTGACCTGAGGACCCTGAGTGCTTTTGTCATCTGGTTTTCCACGGTCTTCACCGAAATCTCCAGGCGGGCAGCGATTTCGGCATTAGAAAGTTCCTCGAAGCGGCTGAGCGTGAAAACAAGGCGGCACCTTTCCGGCAGTTGGCCGATGGCATGTTCTACTGCTTTTTCAAGTTGCATGCCGTCCATTTGGGCAGCCATGCTCTCCTGGGAGACCTGCAAATCCGCCATGGCCTCCTCCTGTTCCCATTGAATCCGCCTGCTTCTGAGGTGGTTCAGGGTTTTGTTGATGGCCGCCCTGCGCAGGTAGGCCTTCAGGGAGAGGTTAATGCATAGTGATTGCCGCTTCCTCCAAAGTTCCAGGAATACATCCTGGACGAGGTCCTCGGCTGTATGGGGATCCTGGACAATTCTCACGACGGCCTGACAAAGAAAGGAGTAGTGTTCACGGAACATCAGTTCCAGTGCCTGTTCGTCATTCCTGCCGAGCAGAAAAAGAATTTGTTCATCGGCTTCTGTTGGCACTTTTTCGTTTTTATGATATCTGGCCAGGTAGATTTGAGAGCCGGAGTCCGGAGACTGACCCTCCGATCAACCCTCTCCACTTGTTCGATTTGTTTTTAAAAATCAAAAATAAATTTTTGTCAAAATTTATGGCGCGTTTTTCTATTATTTAATTTAGTGGCTGCAAGGCGAAAGACACCAGAGAGGATGGAGCCTTCCTTAATAGCAATCAATGCGTGGCACCCTCTTCAAATAGAACGGCGTCTGTGAAAAACAGGGGCTGAGTAAAAAACCGTCGGAGTGCAGTACCCCTTTTTGAAATGGGCACGTGCCCGCCGAGCACCATCATCAATCATTGCTTTGAGACAGGCCATGGATTTCAGGCGTTTAGCTGGACGAAAGCCCGCCAGACGCCCTTTCCGGCAGGTAATTAAACACGATAAAATTATGAAAGCAAAGACCTTAATTCTCTCAATCATTGTTGCCCTGGCGGCGTGTCCGGCATTTGTCCAGGCCCAACCCGCTCAAGAAAAAGGCGAATACTCCGCAGAGCGCGACGGGGAACACGCTGTGTTGTTCGTGTTGGATAACCGCCCGGTGGACTTGCAGGAGATCCGGACCGACATCACAAAGTACATCTGGAAATATTATCCCGGCCAGAAGCTAAAAATTACCCAGATCAAGATAGATGGGGAACTCGAGAATACCCCCTTGATCCACATCACGGGCTTCGCAGGGTCTGAAGCGGCGATGAACTTTTACAGCAGTCTAAAGACCAATCGCCCTGACTTCCTTCAACTGGGAATGACCAAGGATTACTTCGTGCTGTCTAAAGAAAATTACGAACACATCTTGAGAAACAAAACCCTCAGCGGCTACAAGGATTTTTTTAAACAGCATTACCTGAATGACTAAAATGCTGCCGTTAAAGGGCTCGTTTTTGACTAAAAAGACAATCACTATTCCACTAACACTTCAAGTTTCCAGCTCTTGTCCTATCAAAAGATAATCGCCGATCTGAGTAAAAAGGTTTATCATCCTGTGTACCTCCTGCATGGGGAAGAACCTTTTTTCATAGACCTGATCGAACGCTACATCGGCGGGAACGTCCTTGCAGAAAGCGAACGGGCCTTCAACCAAATTGTCTTGTACGGCCCGGACACCGGCTATCAGGCCGTAGTTGACCAGGCGAGGCAGTACCCCATGATGGCAGAGCGACAGGTCATCATCATACGGGAGGCCCAGGCCATGAAGGAACTGGCTGGATTGGAGAAGTACCTCGAGCATCCTGCGCCTACCACCGTGCTGGTGCTCAGTCATAAGCACAAAGCATTGAAAGCCAGCAGCAAGCTGGCAAAGCTGGCACAGGAGAAGGGGGTGGTCTTTGAATCCAGGAAGCTCTACGACAACCAAATCCCGGCCTGGATAAAGGAGCATGCCCTCGGGCTCCATCTCCAGGTCCGGCAGGATGCGGCCGACCTCATGGCCGAATACCTGGGCACCGACCTCACGCTGATTGTTCACGAACTGGAAAAAATGGCGCTGCACCTGCCTGCGAAATCGGAAGTCACGCCGGCGCACGTGGAGGAATTCGTGGGCATTTCCCGGGAATACAACGTGTTTGAACTCCAGAAAGCCCTCAGTCAGAAGAACATGAAGCGGATCCGGAACATCGTACAGTACTTCTCCTCCAATCCAAAGCGGAATCCCTTCGTGCTGGTGGTGGCCTCGCTGGCCTCCTACTTCACCAAGGTGTACCTGATGCATTTCCTTCAGCGCGCCGGGGACAAAGAGGTGCAGGAGAAATTGGGGCTCCGAAATTCCTTTGCCATTGCAGAATACCGCCTGACGGCCAAGAACTATTCATTTGACAAGACCCGGGAAGTCATCTCCCTGCTCAGGGAATACGACCTGATGGCAAAGGGGGTGGATTTCAACGCCAGTGGCAAGGACGAGAGCGCGCTGCTAAAGGAGCTGATCTGGCGCATCCTGGATGGCGGCAGCGACGCGCAAGGCAATCAATGGATGATTTGAAAAGGCGGCAAGCCTTATAAAAGCTAATGCAATGAACAAGGGAATATCCTCTCTTTCCGATTTTCTTTCAAATAAAAAATGTGGAGCACTTCATTTCTCACTACTGGCGGCTGTCCTGCTGCTGCAAGCGGGCTGCACCATCAAAGGCAACGGCTATTCCTTCCAGGGCATCAGCATTCCTGCGGATGTCAACACCTTCTACGTGGAGCTTTTCGACAACCAGGCACCTTCCGCGGTGCCCACGCTGCCCCGCGATTTCACGGAATTGCTGAAGGACAAGATTCGCAGGGAGACGCGCCTTCAGTACAACGACACCGAGCCGGACGTTGAGTTTTCAGGAGCCGTCACCGGATTCCGGGTGTCGGCTGAGGCACCCAAAGCGGGTGAGCAGATCGGATTCAACAAGCTGACCATCACCATGACGGTGAACTTTAAGAACAATAAGAACGAGAAGGCGAACTGGAAGCAGCAGTTCTCGTTCGAAGACTTTTTCGGCGCCAACCAGAATCTGCTGGACGTGCAGGAGGGCCTCATTGAGAACATCAACAAGGAGTTGGCTGAGCGCATTTTTAACCGTGCTTTTACTAATTGGTAGTGGCAATTTCTCAAAATATTTTACATTTGGGCGGGGCATAGGCAAGCGGGCTGGCCCATGCTGCCCGACACCAGTGTCACAACAAACAATAAAACATTTGAAATGGATATTTTGAGAGGGTTGCTGGGTCTGTTGGTCATGATAGCCATCTTGTACGCCATGAGCAGCGACCGGAAAAACATTGACTGGAAACTGGTGGCATCCGGCACACTGCTGCAGGTGGTCCTTGGCATTTTGGTATTGAAAGTGGAGGCTGCCAGCCTGGTATTTGACAGCATTGCCAGCTTCTTCATCCGGGTGTTGGACTTCACCAACGCCGGCATTGGCTTTCTATTCACGCCGATGGGTGACAGCCAGGTTCACGTGGCGCTGAACTCATTCGTCTTCAAGATACTTCCCATCATCGTGTTTTTCTCCGCGCTTTCCTCATTGCTATACTACTTCGGCATCCTGCAGCTCATTACGAAGGGAATTGCCTGGGTGATGAGCAAGACCATGCGGCTTACGGGGGCCGAGAGTCTGGCAGCCGCTGCCAACGTATTCATCGGGCAGACGGAGGCCCCGCTGGTCATCAAGCCCTACAT
>JBEAYO010000392.1:0-3949 GCA_041159285.1 Bacteroidota bacterium
CTGTGACTGGTCCCTCTGGGGGCTGGCAATGGCATCCCAACTCCCAGATCTCTGACTCCAGCACGGTGGTGATCAAGTTCAAGAAGCCCGGAATCTACATTGTAAAGCTGAAGGTGAGCAATATCTGTGACCAGACAGACCTTCTGATTGATACGGTTGAAGTCCTTGAATTACCCGAGCTGCAACTGGATCCACAGATGGACACCTGTTTCACCCTGGAATACAGTCCTGCCCCTCTGGATACCAACGTCGTTTACACGATCAACGGCGAGGTGCAGAGCGATTTTCCGGTATCCCTGCCCATTGCCCCCAATCCCTATGTCGTGAAAGCTATGCTGTCGCACTTCTGTGGGGAGCAGTTGTTGCTCGACACCTTTTCCATCGCGCCAATCCCCCCTGTGGAGATCTTGTCGCCGGATAGCAACCTGCAGGTTTGCATCGGTTCAGCCTCCATCCCGCTGGTGGCTACACCGGGCGGTTACTGGACCGGCGGCGGTACCAGCTTCAGTGCCCAGACGACGGGGACTTTTTTCATTCCCAACGCGCCTGGCACCTTTCAATTAATCGCCAATGCCGGCTTTGGCGTTTGCCGAAATTACGATACCCTGCTCATAGATGTGGAGGAACCCTATGCCCTGAGTCTGGACGCCCCGACAATCAGTTGTTTTTCACTGGACTACACACCTGCGCCTTTCGATTCCGCAGTGCAGTATGCCATCAACGGGGTGTTGCAGGACAGCTTTCCAGTGATACTGCCGGCAGGGGACTTGCCCTATCTGGTCTCCGCCGCCTACTCCAATGTCTGCGGAAGCTGGGTTGTTTCAAAAAAGATAAATGTCATCCTGCCGAAGGATGTGGAAATCCTGCCGCCCCAGGATTCTGCATTTTGCTCCGGCACCTCGCCGGTGCAACTTTTGGCCAGCGACACGTTGGGAACCTGGCAGGGGCCTCATTTGACGCCGACTGCCGGGGGCGGCGCCATGTTCGAGCCTGCGGAGCCCGGCACTTATGTGATTGTTTTTGAGCGCGGGGTAGGGGTCTGCTACAGCAACGATTCCTTGCAGTTGACCGTTGTTCCCGCTGACAGCGTGGATGCCGGGGAAAATCTTTTCCTTTGCAGTTCCCAGTTGTTTCACACCTTCGATCATCCCGTTCCCAATGGTGCCTTCAGCGGTTTCGCCTTGAGCGGTGACACCATTGATCTTTCCCAGCTGGTTCCTGATTCTGCCTACCTCTATATTTACACTGATGCCTCGCTGCCACAGGCCTGCAATGCAGACCAGCGGACAGTGACCGTCGCTGCCCCGCCCTCGCTGGAATACACAGCGGACCGCGACACCGCCTGCCAGGATGAAGTCATCACTTTATCGGCAACTGCGAGCGATGCGGTGGAAATTATCGCACAATGGGGGGACGGCAGCCTGGATACCAATCTGCTGTCGCACAGCTACGAGGTCCCCGGCACCTATGCGGTGACTTTCACTGCCTACACGCTGAATCCCCTCACGGGCGAGCCCTTGTGCAAAGTGTTGGACTCCCTGAGCCTTTATATCCCGGAGCCCATTCCGCCGGGAGGGGTAAGTTTCACAGCGCTGCCCGACACTGGTTGTGCTGCCCTTGCGGTTGCATTCTTAAATACCAGCACTGGGCAGGATGAGGTCTATCGCTGGGATTTTGGCAACGGGCAGCAATACACCGGATTTGCACCGCCTCCGGTGACCTATTTTGAGGACAGCCAGCATGATACGACCTCTTACACCATCCGGCTGTCCGTTCCCAATGGCTGCGGGAGTTACGAGGCTGTGGACAGCGTCGCTGTGCTGCCAAGGCCCCGGGCTGAATTTGCCCTGTCCAATGCGAGCCCCTGCTCAGGGGCGACTTTTGAAACGCAGGTACTCAGCCTGGGCTACCCGACCAGCAATGTTTTTTACACCTCTACCGGACTTGAAATTCCGGCCTCGCCCGGCGAGCCGGTGTCTTTTCAATTTTTTACAGACAACGTTAATGATACCATCGGCATCTGGCTGGTGTCCGCCAACGACTGCGGAAAAGACACGGCTTTTCAGCAGGTGGTGATAACGCCGCCCAGCGTGGTGGCTTTGATTGGCCTGCCCGATACGACTACCCTATGCCAGGGGGCTACCGTTTCATTTTTGAATTACTCGACCCCTGGTGCTGATATTGCCTGGACGGTGAGCGACGGGAATGTGTATGTTGGAGACACGATCATGGTGACCTTTGACGAACCAGGCACTTACCATTTGACCCTCCACGCCTATGAGTGCGGCTATGACAGCGTGTCAGTGCCTGTGACCGTTTATCCCTTGCCACAGCTGGATGTCCAGCACGACACGGAGAAATGCCTTGGAGAGCCGGTCAACTTCCAGGTCAGTACCACCGGCGCTGGGGTACAGTTGTGGTACGGAGACGGCGTATTCTCCTTTAACCAGACCTCCTCATATATTTACCAGGAAGCGGGCAGCTATGCTCCCTATGCAGCGGCGGTGAGCGACAGGGGGTGTAAAGTCAGCTGGCAAGGAAATTTGCAAGTATTCCAGTTGCCGGATGCTCAAATCCTCACGGCTGATACGATTTGTGCCGGGGATGCCGTGCAGTTCAGCGGCATTAGCAACGTTCCGGGGTCGGTTTGCAGCTGGCAGTTTGGAGACGGGCAACTTGCAGCTGGCTGTTCCGTTGCCCATACTTATTCTGAGCCTGGCTTCTACAGCGCTTTTCTGAGCGTGGTATCGGGTCCAGGCTGCGTCGGTGCCGACACGGTTCCCGTTTTTGTCAGGAGCAGCGCCGAGGCAGGGATACAATTCCAGATCCTGGAGCCCTGTCCTCCCGCCGTAGTGAATTTTCTAAGCACCAGCACTGGAGCAACCGACCTGCAATGGCTGACGGGAGATGGTGCGACCACCGGCAACACGGCTTTTCAGCACATATACATCCAGGGGGGCGACTATGAAATCGAGCTGGTGGCTACCAGCAATGGCCTTTGTCCGGATACGGCCAGGGCAAGTCTGTCAGTGCCGTTTCCGGTCAACTTTGATGTGAGTCTGGTGCCGCATTGCACCGTGGAGGAGGGGGTTGATCTGGCAGTGACATCGGATCCGGAAAACAGCATCACGGTCAGTGCTGAGAACTATCTCTCCACTGGGCCTTATCATCCGGCCTTGCCGGCTGATACTTATACCGTGGAAGTGGAAGATGTCAATGGTTGTTACAAGGATACATCCTTTTTTGTGTTGGCAAATGAAGAGTTGTTCCTGGAGGTGCCGCAGGATTCGTTTTTCCTGTTTTTGGGGGAATTCGCCCAATTGCAGGCAAACGTCAACCTGGCTGATGCCGCCATCCTGTGGGAGCCGCCGACCTATCTGAGCAATCCCGCCATTGCCAATCCCGTTTCCACGCCCACCGATCCCGTTGTTTATTACGTCTATGCCACCGATCGAATGGGCTGCCAGAAAGTGGACACGGTGTGGATATCCGTGGAGTTAGACCGGGAGAAGGAGATTTTCATTCCCAATGCTTTTACGCCCAACCTGGATGGAGTAAACGATATTTTTTACGTCCGCAGCGTGAACCGCTCCGTCAAGGGGATTGACGATTTCCGGATTTTCGACAAATACAATGAGAAGATGTTTGACCTTGCTGATTTGCCGGGGGCGGAGCAGGCTGTCCCGGAGAATCCGTATTACGGTTGGGACGGGAACTTCAGGGGTAACAAAGCGGAGGCGGGGCCTTATCGCTTCACGGTGGCTGTGCGGTATTTGAACGACGAGGTGCGGCAGTTTAGCGGCACGGTACACCTGATCCGTTGATTTTCTTCCCCAAAAACTGCAAATGTCAGAGGTATTAAAGCACAAGAAAAAAAGGTGACTGCTAAGCACCCCTCGGGGATGCTGCTTGCCTACTGGAAAGGGCGGTCGGCGGCGCGCCTAAGCGC
>JBEAYO010000393.1:0-3949 GCA_041159285.1 Bacteroidota bacterium
GGCCTGGCTGGGCTGGTCCCGCGCCGGATATGCCCTTCGGGAGCACGACATCCTCTACCGCCGCGGGGTTTACTTTCATACCGAAACAGCCATCCCCTTCAACAGGATGCAGCATTGCGAAATCACCCGCGGCCCGATTGAGCGTGCCTTCGACTTGGCAACCCTCAAGATTTACACAGCCGGAACGAGCGGGGGTGACCTCGCCATAGAAGGCCTGCCCGTGGAGGAGGCCCAGCGCATCAAGGAATTTATCACCTTGAAAATCGGCGGACGGCAGGATTCTGCCACGCCAGCTTTTGAAGCACCTGAAAATGAAGCTCCCGATGCAGCCAACTGAGACGATAGCTTCCCCGCCTGAAAATCCTTTTCCCCAGCCAGAACGGCAGTCGCCGGCAGCTGTCTTTTTCCTGTTGGGGAACGTACTGCAAGCCCTCTTGCGACAGCTCTGGGTGCTGGTGCTCGTAGTGTTGTTCAATCCAAAGAAACAATCCTCGGGTGGCTTCAGCTCCCTGTTCGCAGCCATCCTGATCTTTGCCTCCATCAATGCCATTATCCGTTACTTTTTTCAGCGATTTTACATCCGCGACGGGGAACTGGTGATGGAAAGCGGACTGCTGCGCAAGTCGCGACTCAACGTTCCCCTGGACCGCATCCAGTCTGTAAACTTCCGGCAGGGCATTTTACACCGGCTGCTGTCGGTTGTGGCCGTGGACATAGACACGGCAGGCTCCTCCGGCAAAGAGTTCAGCCTGCAGGCTATCTCCCACCAAAAGGCAGCCGACCTGCGGCGTTTCGTGGAAAGCCAGAAAACGAGGTCACCCCAGCCGGGCTCTGGAGTGGCATCGGAGGAAATGGCGCACGAAAGTCCTGACTTTAAAATTTACAGCCTCGGGTCCTCCGATTTGTTCAAAATCGGCCTCAGCCAGAACCACCTGCGCACGGCTGGCATCATCCTGGCTTTCCTGGCGAGCTTTGCCGACGACCTGGCAGAGGCACTGGATGTGGACGTTTACAAAAAGGCAAAACATTGGCTGGCAGACGATTCTTCGGTGGGTATTCTTTATTTCCTGCTGTCGCTGCTGCCTGTGCTGCTCTTGTTTTCCCTGTTGTTCACCATGGTCCGCACCTGGCTGGCCCACTACGACCTGCAATTGTGGCGCACCAGCCGCGGTTACAAGATTATTGCAGGGCTGTTCACCCGCCGCGAGGTGCTGGTGTCGCTGGAAAAAATCCAGTGGATAGACTGGAGCAGCAGCCCGCTGCTGCGACGCTTCGGTTTTTCGTCCGTTCGGCTGCCCCAGGCTGCCAGCCAGGTGAGCCAAAAGCAAATTTCGGCGCGGCTTCCGGGCTGCCGCCTGGACGACCTTGCTGTCATCAGGAGTTCCTATATGCCACAAGAGGGACAACTCGACTTTTCATCCCATGGGGTGGATCGCCGTATGATTTATCGCCAGTTTATCCAGCAGGGCCTGTTGCCGATTTTGGCTGGCTTGCTGGCCTACCGAGTCCTGTCACCGGTATTCCTCCTCGCCGCGCTCCTTTGGCTTCCTTTCGCACTCTGGTTGTCCATCCAGTACCAACGGACCTGGCGCTGGGAAGTCAGCGAAGCCGGGTTGAGGGCCTCCTGGGGCGTCATTACCAGGCGGACGGTGCTGCTGAACTGGCACAATGTCCAATCGGTCCGGCTGGGACAAAGCCCCTTGCTGCGCAGGGCCGGGCTGGTCCACCTCACTTTTTCCACCGCTGCGGGTGACATCCGCCTGCCCTACATTCCGGCAAAGGCGGCGGGCATGCTGCGCGACGTCGTGCTTTACAAAATTGAATCTTCCTCTAAAAACTGGATGTGATGGATCCCGGCAATGATCCCATGTTTTTCATCGCCATCTTGCCGGAGGAGGCCATACAGCGGGAGGTGACAGCTTTCAAAAAAGACTGTGGGAGGCTCTTCGGTTCCGTCCGGGCTCTCAATTCGCCGCCACACATCACCCTGATCCCGCCATTTTTCTGGTCTTTCGCACTGCTGGACAGGCTGTGCCACAGCCTGGAGGAATTTTCATCCTCCCAGCGCCAGTTCGAACTCACCCTGCACAACTTCGACTGGTTTGAGCCGCGGGTCATTTTCGTCGATGTGCTGGAAAGCGATCCCCTGCGCGCATTTCAATCCTCCCTGCTGGCGCTGCTGGAAAGAAAGCCTGGTTTCGAGAGCCGGAATGCCCACGGTTTCCATCCGCACATGACCATTGCCTTCAAGGACCTCAAGCCGGCAGCCTTTTACCAGGCTAAGCAGCACTTTTCCGGGCTGGATTACCATCGAACCTTCCAGGTCCGGCACCTTTCCCTCCTGGAGCATCGCCTGCAGCGTTGGGAAGTGATGACGGAGTTTCCGCTTTTGTAACGGGAAGGGGGCGTTGTTTTTAAAAATAATAGCTAAATTCACGCCTCGGGGGATTAAAAGAATTCACGATAAATCCCTCAAAGCAAGGGTTGCCTGCCTGTTTTTCACCATGGCCCTGTTTTAAAAAGGGCGCGGGGCGCAGCCCCCCTTGTCGGGAAGCCAGCGGCATCTGCAAGAGGTGCTAAACAGTTACAAAAAACAAAACCATCTGCGATGAAAAAATCAAAATCTGGTAAAATCAATATCGTCACAGGCAAACGCGAGTACTTTCCCGGCATTGGCCGCATTGCCTACGAGGGCCCTGAGACTGACAACCCCCTGGCGTTCCGCTGGTACCGGGATGACCTCACCGTGCGCGGCAAGACCATGCGGGAACACTTCCGCTTTGCCGTGGCCTACTGGCACAGCTTCTGCAACACGGGTGGGGACCCCTTCGGCCCAGGCACCAAGCGCTTCCCCTGGCTGGCAGCCGCCGACCCCCTGGAGCGTGCCAGGGACAAAATGGACGCTGCCTTCGAGTTCACGGGAAAAATCGGAATCCCCTTCTACTGCTTCCACGACTTCGACCTGGTGGACGAGGCTGACAGCCTGGCTGAGAGCGAAAAGCGGCTGGAGCACATCACCGATTACGCCCTTGAAAAACAGAAGGAAAGCGGCATCCGCGTGCTTTGGGGCACCGCCAACCTGTTCGGCCACCCCCGCTACATGAACGGGGCGGCCACGAACCCCGACTTCGAGGTAGTCGCCTTCGCAGGTGCACAGGTCCGGAATGCCCTGGACGCCACCATCAAGCTGGGAGGGGAGAACTACGTCTTCTGGGGCGGTCGCGAGGGTTACATGTCCCTGCTGAACACCGACATGAAGCGGGAACTCGACCACTTGGCCACCTTCCTCCACATGGCGAGGGACTATGCCCGTAAGCAGGGTTTCAAGGGCACTTTCTTCATTGAGCCCAAGCCCTGCGAGCCCAGCAAGCACCAGTACGATTTCGACGCGGCCACCTGCCTGAATTTCCTCAGGGAGTATGACTTGCTGGACGATTTCAAGCTCAACATTGAGGTCAACCACGCCACCCTGGCTCACCACACCTTCCAGCACGAGCTACAGGTGGCCGCCTGTGCCGGCGTCCTGGGCAGCATTGATGCCAACCGGGGGGATTACCAGAACGGCTGGGACACGGATCAGTTCCCGAACAACGTTCCTGAATTGACTGAGGCCCTGCTGGTCATCCTGCAAGCCGGTGGTTTTCAGGGAGGCGGCATCAACTTCGACGCCAAGACGCGCCGCAATTCCACTGATCCGGCTGATCTTTTCCTGGCACACATCGGCGGCATGGATACCTTTGCCCGTGCGCTGCTGGCTGCCGATGCCATCCTTGAAAAATCCGATTACCTGCGCCTGCGGGAAGCGCGCTATGCTTCCTTTGACAGCGGCAAGGGCAGGGATTTTGAAAAGGGCAAGCTCAGTCTGAAGGATCTCTCCAAGATCGCTTCCAAACTTGGCGAACCGGAGCAACGCAGCGGCCAGCAGGAGTTGTTCGAAAACATCCTCAAC
>JBEAYO010000394.1:0-3941 GCA_041159285.1 Bacteroidota bacterium
GATGAGGGCAGCGCACCTGATTTTCACTGCTGAATTTGGCTTTGCCCATGCCTTGCCCGATGAATCATCCCCGGTTATCACTGACTTGACGGCTGGTTGCATTGCCAGGGACCTGGGCAGGCAAGGTGAGTTCAGAAAACTAGGCCTGGCTGACGGTAGAACCGGCTTTGTCCGGGAAACAGCTGTCATGCCCTTTCCCGACTGGCTGAACAGCCGCAAGCCCGTTGCCACTAACTTGTTGTCAACGGCAGAAAAAATGATGGGCAGACCTTATCTCTGGGGAGGAACTTCTGGAAAAGGAATGGATTGCAGTGGTTTTACCAAACTGGTCTTTTTTCTGAACGGCCTGCAATTGCCAAGGGATGCCAGCCAGCAGGTCACAGCTGGAGATCCAGTTGATACTGACAGCACACTCAAGCATCTGCTCCCAGGGGATTTGCTATTTTTTGGCAGCAAGGCCAGTCCCGGGAAACGTGAAAAAATAACGCATGTGGCAATCTACCTGGGCAGCGGTCAGATTATTCACGCCTCAGACAGGGTGCAGGTTGAAAGCCTCATTCCCGGTGAACCCGGTTTTGCGGAGCACCGGCTAAAGACCTTAGTGAGGGCTAGGCGAATGACCGGGAATGAGAGGAAGCCTGGCGTCATCCCCCTTTCAGCATCTCCACACTACCCCACTCTTTCGCCCGAGCCATGAAAAGGCTCGGTTGTTATAAGAAAAGCTTCCAGGGAATGAGGCGTGAGTTCAAGAGGCCATTTCATCCAGGCAGCTGCGCAGGCTTGCCCTCCAGTGGGGAATTTCTATGGAAAATCGTTCTTTCATCTTTCGTTTGTTGAGCACGCTAAAGCCAGGGCGCTCAGCCGGCGTGGGAAAATCCTTGGATTCAATGGCCCTGAGTTTCACCTCCATACCCCTCAATTCGAAGATGGCTTCCGCGAAATCATACCAACTGGCTACACCCTCGTTGCTGTAGTTGTAAATTCCGTTCAAGGCCGATTTATCCAATTTTCCCGTTTCCACCCTTTGGATCAGCCGCAGCATAGTGCGGGCGAGGTCGCGGGCATAGGTCGGCGTCCCAATCTGGTCAAAGACAACGCCAAGTTCCTTTCTTTCTTTGCCCAGCCTTAGCATGGTCTTCACGAAGTTGTTTCCAAAAGAGGAATAAACCCAGGAAGTTCTCAAAATCATAGATGAACCAGGATGATGCCTTCTCACCAGTTCTTCTCCCTGCAACTTTGTTTTTGCATAGGTACCCTTTGGATTAGTTACATCTGTCTCCTGAAGGGGCGTATTTTTTTCGTTGTGGTAAACGTAGTCGGAAGAGAGGTGGATTAGCTGAATCTGGCGGGCAGCGCAGGCACTGGCCAACAGGCCTGCTCCAAGTGCATTAATCCTCCAGGCGTTTTCAGCATCTGACTCGGCTTTGTCAACGGCAGTATAGGCTGCGCAATTGACACAGTAGCCAATATTGTTGTCGGTGAAAAATTCGTTGACTGCTGCTTCGACTGTAATATCGAGACGCTCTCTGTCCGCGAATAAGAAATTCAATTCCGGAAAATCAGCCGAAAGGAACTGTAGTTCCCTTCCGACCTGGCCGTTTGCTCCTGTGATTAATAAGTTTGTAGAAGCTGAACTCATTGGAAAGAAGCTTAGTTTGAGGAGTGACTAATCAGAAATGCTTTCTGTGCTGGCCAAATTCAGGCCAGTTCTTGTCGCGATCTGCCAGGACGGCATTTGACCAGTCTATTTGCCAGTCGATATTCAGGTGCGGACAGTCTGGCCGGATGCCAGCTTCATGGGACCTGGTGAAGTAGTTGTCGCATTTATAGAAAAACATGGCAGTCTGGCTAAGCACCACATAGCCGTGGGCAAATCCCCTGGGGACAAAAAGCTGTCTGAGGTTCTCCTCGCTTAAGATGCAGGAGTATGTTTGCCCGTAGGTAGGTGAATCTTTTCTGATATCGACAACCACATCCAGCACCTTGCCCTGCAGCACGCGGACAAGTTTGGCCTGGGCGAATTCATCCAGCTGGTAATGGAGTCCTCTGAGCACGCCGAAGGTGGAGAAAGCCTGGTTGTCCTGCACAAATTCTACCGCTATGCCCGCCTCATCCTTGAAAGTCCTTGCATTGTAGGCCTCATAAAAATAGCCGCGTTCATCCCCGAACACCCTGGGTTCAAAGAGCAAGAGGCCAGAAATTCCGGTTTCTAAAAAAGGCATCTGAGTTGTTTGGATATTTAAAATTTTTCAGCGAAAAAATCAGCTGCTACTTTTCTCGGAAAAATATGGTGATTGGTACGCCGGAAAACACAAAATGTTGTCTCAATTTGTTTTCAAGGTAGTTTTTGTAGCTGTCTTTAACGTATTTAGGATGGCTGCAATAAAAAACGAAAGCGGGATAGGGGGTCGGAAGTTGGGTCATGTATTTGATATTGACGCTTCTGCCGCGGTGCGAGGGCGGAGGATATCTTTCAATTTCTGGTTGCATGGCTTCGTTGAGGGCAGCGGTTTTTATCTTCCTGCTTCTGTTTTCAAAGACCTCCAGGCCGGATTCCACTGCTTTGAAGATGCGCTGTTTTTCAAAAACGGATATGAAAATGATGGGGATGTCCGTAAAAGGCGCTATTTTTTGTTTGATCGCGTTTTCCACGTCCCGGGCTGTATTTGTTTCCTTTTGAACGAGGTCCCACTTGTTCACCAGGATGACGATGCCTTTGTTTCTCCGCTGCATGAGCCTGAGGATGCTGAGGTCCTGCTGTTCTATGCCCGTTTGTGCGTCCAGCATGAGGAAGCAGATGTCTGCCTCTTCCATGGCCCGGATGGCCCTCATGACGGAGTAGAACTCGAGGTCTTCATGAACCTTGGCCTTTTTTCGTATGCCGGCGGTGTCGATGAGGATAAATTCCTTGCCAAAGCGGGAATATTTCGAATGGATGGAGTCGCGGGTGGTGCCGGCGATTTCCGTCACGATGTTTCTTTCTTCTCCCAACAGGGCATTCAGTAGGGAGGATTTTCCGACGTTGGGTTGCCCGACAATGGCAAATTTAGGCAAATCGCTGACCAGTTCGGGTTCCTCGTTAATGTACTCAGTGACGGCGTCCAGGAGGTCGCCGGTGCCGCTGCCGGTGAGGGAGGATATGAAGAAGGTCTCGTCGAAGCCAAGGCTGTAAAATTCGTTGGCCTCGATGTAGCGCTCACTGTTGTCCACCTTGTTCACGACCAGGATGACCGGCTTGTCGGAGCGCCGCAGCAATTTAGACACATCTTCGTCGAGGTCAGTGATTCCGGTGGTGACATCGACCAGAAAAATGATGGCGGCGGATTCCTCGATGGCAATCCGGACCTGGGAGCGGATGGCCGATTCGAACACGTCATCTGAATGACCGACGAAGCCGCCTGTGTCCACCACGGTAAATACCTTTCCGTTCCATTCGCAGCTTCCGTATTGCCGGTCCCTGGTCACGCCGCTAATGTCATCGACTATCGCCTGCCTTCCTCCGATCATCCGGTTGAAAAAAGTTGATTTTCCAACATTCGGCCTTCCTACAATAGCAACTATATTACCCATTAATTATACGTTATTATGTAAATAAATAAATCGCGGTGTTTTCAAGGTCTTCAAGAGGCCACGCCTCGCAAAAGAAGCGGGCAGTCTCTTACAAGTCATATCCGAAATGGCGCAGCAGCCTTTGGTCATTCCTCCATTTTTCTCGGACCTTGACATGCAGGTCCAGGAAGACTTTCTGCTGCAACCATTCCTCGATGGCCAACCTGGCCGAGGTGCCGAGTTTTTTGATTGAGCTTCCCTTCCTGCCCAGGAGAATCATCTTCTGCGACTCTCGCTCCACGAATATCACCGCCTGAATTTCCACAATCGGCTCCTGTTTGTTGGTGGTCTTTTCCTTGAAAGCGGCAATGGCCACCTCACTGGCATAAGGG
>JBEAYO010000395.1:0-3939 GCA_041159285.1 Bacteroidota bacterium
CTATGCCAGCCCCGGTGTTTATTCCGTCTCGATGACGGCAAGCAACAGTTCCGGGCAGCATGTGACAACACAGACGGATATCATCGTGGTCAACACGGTGCCGGCTGTCGGCTTCTCCAGCAGTGTGGACAGCCTGACCGTTTCGCTGACCAACAACACCGCCGATGCCACCGGCTACCTGTGGGATTTTGGCGACGGCCAGAGCAGCGCGGAGGCAAATCCCGCACACACCTACGCTGCCGACGGGATTTACGAGGTCACGCTCACGGCCACCAACGAATGCGGGTCTGCGAGCAGCAGCCAGCAGGTCGTAATCGTGACGCCGCCCACAGCCTACTTTGGCGCCGGACCTCCGGCAGGCTGTGCACCCTTGACGGTGCAGTACACGAATGCCTCTTCTTCCAATGCCACGGCCTTTGAATGGTCATTCCCCGGCGGCGAGCCCGCCACTTCCACCGAGGCCAACCCCGTGGTGACCTACGGCGGTCCCGGCACCTACAGTGTCCAGCTGACAGCTTCCAACCAGGCTGGCAGCCAGACGCTGGAATTGCAGGATTTCATCACGGTAAAACCCAAGCCGACGGCGGGCTTTGTTCATGCCGTCAACGGAGCCACGGCTTCCTTTGAAAACACCAGCACGGACGGCACAAGCTATCTCTGGGAGTTTGGGGATGGCAGCAGCAGCCAGGAGGCAAATGTTGAGCACACTTACCTGCAGGACGGCGTGTACGAAGTCACCTTGACAGCTTTCAACGATTGCGGCAGCACGAGCGAGACGCAGCTGGTGGTCATTGCCACCTCTGGGCCGATTGCAGTTTTCAGTGCAGAGACCACCACGGGCTGCGCCCCGCTGACGGTGCAATTCCAAAACCTGTCTTCCTCTAATGCGGAGTCCTTTGCCTGGAGTTTTCCCGGCGGGGAGCCGTCCACTTCCACGGAGGCCAATCCGGTGGTGGTGTACAATACGGCCGGCACCTATGACGTTTCACTCACAGCTGCCAACGGACAGGGCAGCAATGCGTTTACTCAAAACGGTTTCGTAGTGGTGAACGGTGTGCCGACAGTAGGTTTTTCCTTTGTTGTAAATGATGGAACGGTTAACTTTTCCAACACGTCCGCAAATGCATCGGATTACAAGTGGGAATTCGGCGATGGTGGAGCCAGCACGGAGGAGAATCCTGTTTACAATTACACGGAACCCGGCGAGTATCCCGTGACGCTCACGGCCTCCAACGAATGTGGGTTCAGCACGCTGACCACGACGGTGTTGGTGGTCACAGGAGTGGAGGAGTTGGCGGGCATCCGAGAGTTCCGGGTTTTCCCGAATCCCAGTTCGGGTGCGTTTTCGGTGTTGCTGCGCGGAGAGCCGCGTTCCTCCGTGCAATTGAGTTTCAGGGACGTGCTTGGCCGCAGCCTGTACGAGCGCGCATTTGATTTTCGCCCGGGCGTGCTGCAGCAGGAGTTGTCGTTTGAGGCCTTGCCGGCCGGCGTTTACTTCCTGCAGGTCAGCACCGGCGGTCATGTGTTCAGCCAGAAAGTGATGGTCACCGAGGGGAATTAACAGACTTGTTGCGAGGGAGCATCGAGGGTGCAGAAGGCAGGGTTCTTCTCTGGCTGCCTCTTGCTGCCCCCTCGCAACCAGATTGGCAAACAAACACATATACCCGGATTCATGTCAAAAATCCTGTATTTCTTAGCGCCTTTCCTGCTGTGGGCTTGTGGACAAAAGTCCGCTCCGGCTGCCAGTCCCGAAATGCCGGCTGATTTTCTTGAATTCTATCAGCGGTTTCACATCGACAGTGCCTACCAGGTGGGCCATATCATTTTTCCCTTGGAGGGGCTGCCCGACCATGCCGACAGTCTCACCATTGCCAGTGGCACCTTCCGCTGGCAGCCGGAAGACTGGCTCATGCAGCGGCCCTTCGATTTCGGGATGAGCGACTATATGCGGGACCTCCAGCTGGTGGCAGACAATGTGATACAGGAGCGCATCGTTCACAAGAACGGGGAGACCGGCATGGTCCGCCGCTTTGCCCGGCTGGGGGGTGAGTGGTATCTCATCTACTATGCGGGGATGAACCTAATTTCAAAACCAGGCAATTGACCCATTATGCTGTCCAGAGGACTGTATGCCCCATTGATAAGCGGCGCTTTGATTTTTCTGTACCTGTCCTGGGATGTGGATTCCTCCTACTCCCTGTACGTCATACCTTTTGTGCTCGGGTTGGCAGTTGTTTACATTTTAAGTCCGCAGATAGACTGGTGGTGGTACCAGCGCCGTCCGCCGGCCTTGCCGGCTTTTGTGAGGGAGCTGCTCAACACCCGTTTCCCGTTTTACCAGCAGCTGGGGCCGGCCGACAAGGAGCGCTTCCGAATCCGCACGGCCCTGTACATGAAGTCCAGGGAGTTCATTCCCCAGGGAATGCCGGCAGTGCCACCGGATCTGCAGGGCGTGATTGCCGCCACGGCTGTGCAGCTGACCTTTGGGCAAAAAGACTTTTTGAAGGATAAATTTGAACACATCGTGGTATATCCGCATCCCTTCCCTTCGCCGCAGTATCCGCAGCACTGGCATGCCTCGGAGATATATGTGGAGGACGGGGTCATCATGTTTTCTGCGGAGCAGTTGCTGCCGTCTTTCCTGGAGCCGCAGCGCTATTTCCACATCGGATTGTACGAGTTTGCCCGCGTGTACAGGCAATCGCTGGCCGGAAAGGGACTTCCGGCCTTTTCGGAGTCGGACTGGCCCGGACTGGAAAAAGTTAGCGGCATGTCAAGAGGAGATATTGAAAAATGGGTGGGCTTGCCTTTTTTGGAGATTGCGGCAGTTGCGGTTGTTTTCTTCATGGTTTTTCCGGCCCGTTTCCGGACGGTTTTTCCTTTGGCTTACGAGGGGATGGTAGCTGCGCTGAATTTAGACTTTCGCCATTTGTAAAAATCCCTTTCCTGGCAGGATGCTTTACCATTCCTCCATGTTTCCCCGAAGCGTCGTCTCGCTTTCATTCTTTTTCAGGATATCCAGAAAATCTCGTCTTGGAATTGCCCTGGCGCCCAGGCTGCCCAGGTGTTCGGTTTCCTGTTGGCAGTCGATGAGCCAGAACCCCAGGGATTGAAGTTTTTGCACCAGGGAGATGAAGCCGAATTTCGAGGCATTGCTGACGCGTGTAAACATGGATTCCCCGAAGAAGCAGCGGCCCAGTGCGATGCCATAGAGCCCTCCCACCAGTTCATCGCCTTGCCATACCTCCACGGAATGGGCGTATCCAAGGCGATGCAGTTCCAGGTAAGCCTTGCGCATGTCACTCGTGATCCAGGTGCCGAAGTATTGGCCGGGGCGGCGGGACTGGCAGCCTGCGATGACGGCGTTGAAGTCGCGGTCCATGGTCACCCGGAACTTTTGCTGGTTGAAATAGGGGCGCATGCTTTTGGATACGACCAGTTCATCGGGGAAAAGCACGAAGCGGGGGTCAGGCGACCACCAGAGGATGGGCTCACCTGCAGAGAACCAGGGGAAAATGCCGATTTGATAAGCCCCGATGAGCCGTTCGGGAGACAGGTCGCCGCCCACTGCCAGCATGCCGTTGGGTTCGGCCAATTCGGGGTGAGGGAAGGCGATTTCGCTTTCTGGCAGTTGGAAAATCGGCATGCTGAAATTAGGTTGAGCCAGCTGGTGCCTGGCAATGCAAGGGTTTCTCCTCAGTCCCGGCAATTCGTTCCGCCGGCGCTGATTGTTCTCAGGAAAGGCCGTTCGGCCGGCCGCCTGCGCCGGCCGAGCGGCCTAAAATCCCCCTTTGAGGCTGTCTCAAAAGACCCATGGCGGCTTGCGTCGCCATGGAATATTTTGAATGAGTGCCCATTTTCTTGATTTTGCTTCGCAAAATCAAGAAAATGGGCACTCATTCATTATTTTATTTCGCCGCCGAAGGCGGCGAAAGTCTT
>JBEAYO010000396.1:0-3923 GCA_041159285.1 Bacteroidota bacterium
GCCGGAATGGGTTTTTAGATGCTCGGGGCTTCGCCCCGAGCGTCTTTCCGAGGGTGAACCTCGCAAGAGAGTCGAGACGGCCTCAAGAGGGATTTTAGGGCATTCGGCACCATTGAATCGAATTTTAAAAGCGCATTGGGTCTTTTTCAGACTCCCTGAACATTTCGAAACCTGTTCCTCAACGCAGCAGCATCACCGCCCCTTTCAGCTCCAGGGGAGGCTGCCCAGAAAAGCCATAGGAAATGTAATAGGTATAAGCCCCAGGCGCACAATCCTTGTCCCGGTGTATTCCCTGCCATTTGACAGCCGGATCCGTGCTGCGAAAAACAAGCCCGCCCCAGCGGTTGAAGACCAGCATCTCAAAGCTTTCAAATTCACAGCTGGTGAATGGCCCAAAATCATCGTTGATGCCATTGCCGTCCGGCGAGAACGCATCGGGCACGTAAACCGGACAGCAGGCGGGAATCGGAAGAAGCTGGATGCATGCCGTGTCGATGCAGGGACCCAGCCGGGCCTCCACGCAAAACGCCCCTTCCTGCTCCACGTCAGCAGTGATCACATCCCCGATTTGTCCATTGTTCCAGGTAAACAAACCCGTCCCATAGGCAATCAGCGTCACCCCCTTGTCACACGCAGTGTCAATGGCACCGACCTGCACCTCCGGAACCGGGTACAGGTCCAATGCCAATGTGTCAGCCTCGGCACAAGCCCCATCGGGCACCTCGTACACCAGGAGGTAATTGCCGGGAGCGCTGCCGCCCAGGTCAACCGCTCCGGACTGGCTGTCCAGATTGAGCCCCGGCGGCGTGGATTTGAAGGTGCCCCCGCCAGGGCCTGTGATGACCGGCGTCAAGATCTCCTGGGACTGGCAGAAGCCCACGGCGCCATAATCAACCGAGGCTGCAACCGGCACATTGATGACGACCGACACGACAGCTGCCTGGCTGACGCATCCCAGCGCTGATTCTGTCACATAGTAGCTGTTGGAACCCGCTCCCGGGTTGATGCTGAGCGAGGCCCCGACGCCAATCGGAGTGGCCAGCGATGGATCGTCGTACCAGGTCAACACCCCGCCCTGCGAGGCCTGGGCACTGAGTGGCGCCAGCAGCGCTCCCTGGCAATAGGCAGTATCCTGAGAGACCTGCGGTGGCTCGAGCTCCTCCAGGGTTATCTGCACCAGCGAAGCATTGCTCACGCAGCCCTGCACCGTTTCTGTGACATAATAATTGTTCACCCCGATGCCAGGATTGATCACCAGGCTGCTGCCGCTGCCGATTGGGTTGGTCAGCGAAGGATTGTCATACCAGGTCAACACCCCGCCGCCTGAAGCCTGCGCGCTGAGCGGGGCTATGGCTTCACCCGGGCAGTAGGTAGCGTCCTCAGAGACAGCGGGTGCCGCCGGGGCATTGCCGATGACGACCGTGGTGCTTGCCACTGCCTGGCAAGCCGGGGAAGTGTAGGTGACCGTATAAGTGCCCGGGGCACTTCCCTGGGGGGTGACAGCGCCCGTGGCGGGATTCAGCAGCAGCCCCGCGGGCGTGGCTGAAAAGCTTCCCTGGTTGCTGCCGGATATGCTGACCGGCTGGGGCGTGGATAGCGACTGGCAAAACGGGGAGCCCGGGTAGGAAATGGCCAGGGAGGAGGAATTGCTCTGCGGCTGGCAGCAAACGCCGGCGAGCTGGGACACAGAAAAGGAATTGCAGTCCTCCCAGCAGCCGTACTGCACCACCAGGGCGTAGCGTACACCTCCCAGCTGGGCGTCGAAGTAATCCACCACCTGGTCAATGGTATTGCAGCCGCCCTGGTTGTTTGACACATCACAGGTATAAGCGCAGACGATGCCGAAATTCCAGCCGTTGGGATTAGTGGTCGTCACGGGAGGGTAGGTCAGGATAGTTTGCACGGAAGCCGGCACGCCGTTGATGGAGCAGGCATTGACGCCCAGGCCGCAGTGGTTGTTGTTTTGAGCGGAGTTGAATCCGGCGTACAGCACCTTGGTGACGTTGCCGACGAAGGCGCCTCCGATATTGGCGATGACGGGCTCATAGGAGCAGATGCCGATTTTGAGATTGGGGATGTCTGCATCGATGTTGATATTGAGTTCTCCGCCGTCGTAATTGGTGAAAATCAGTACATTGCCCGCCGGATCGCAGCTCTGGGCATGGGTATTGCCGGGGAGTGCCAGGATCATGAACAGGACTGGCAGCAGCGGGTACAGCAGGTGTGGATTGGGTGGGCGATTCATGCTCGTGATTCAGTGATTTTGAATATGTAATTAAAGGTGCTAAGATAAGCAATTGAAATGGCTGATATTGCGTCAACTATTCGTTTGCTAAAATAAGACAAATCGTTTAAACAGCATGGAAGTGAATGAATTAGGCATCCAGGTAGCCGCACTCGTTCTGGCTGCTGGCAGTTCCTCCAGGTTGGGGCAGCCCAAGCAGTTGATTGAAGTGGGAGGCGAGACCCTGCTGGAACGGATGGTCAGGACGGTGCGCCGGGCGGGCTGCCGGGAAGTGGCCGTGGTGCTCGGCGCCCATCGCGAAAAAATCGAGCCGCTGGCCGGGCAGTTGCCTGCCAGGTTGGTGTTCAACGACCGCTGGGCCGAGGGCATGGGCAGCAGCATTGCCTGTGGCATGGACTTCCTCCAGCAGCATTGCCCGGACATGGAGGCGGTGCTGATTGTGCTGACGGACCAGCCGCTGCTCTCCGCTGATTTCATCAGCAGGCTTGTGCGGGCTTTTCAAAGCAGCGCCTCCAAAATGGCGGCAGCTGATTACGGGGAGGCCCCGGGTCCGCCTGCCATCTTCGGGCGGAATTTCTTTGACGAGCTTTCCGGCCTTGAAGGGCAGCAGGGTGCCAGGAAGATCTTGTTGAAACACCGGGGGCAGCTGGCCTCGCTGTCCTTCCCAGAGGGCAACTTCGACCTCGACACGCCGGCGGACCTGGAGAAGCTTCGGGGTCTAATGGAATAAAGTTAAGTGAATAGCCTGGTCAAGCAGTATGTTCCGCTGTTGCTGCCTTGCAACCGGAAGAGGATTCCGGTGGGCCTTTACATTAGAACAGTTTTGGCGAGGCATCCTTTTTGAACAGGGGGCTGTATAAAAAGGCCCGGCAACCCTTTCCACCGGTGCCGAATGCCCTAAAGTCATGTTGTGTAAAAAGGAATTGACACATCCCACCACTTCAAATAGTCTCCAACACGGCCCTCGCCATCATACCTTCCACGCCCCTGACCTTGAGCGGCAGGCAGGTGAGCTTGTAAATGCCGGGGGCGGCATTCCGTAAATCCAGGCCTTCCACGATGACCACCTCAGCAGACAGCAACACCACGTGGGAGTCGAAGGAATCTGCATAGAGCTGGATAGAGAGGTAATCGATGCCGACGAGGTGAATGCCATGATCCACCACCCAATGGCAGGCATCGAGGGTAAGCGCGCAGAAATCCTCGCGGAAGGAATGGACGGGATTGTCCCAGAAGCGCGAGTTGTCGGTGCGAAACAACAACTTTCCGATGCCGGGCTGCACGCCTGCAGCCACCAGGTCGGCAGCAGTGATGGCTGATTTCCCGGTGAAACCGAGCACCTGACAGGTACCCACCAGCTTTTCCAGCGGAATCTCGTCAGTCGTCTTGCCACCGTCGATGAAATGGAGCGGAGCATCTATGTGGGTGCCGGTATGGCTGCCGGTCTGCAGGAAGGTGACATTGGCCACGGCGCCAGCCGCCAGGCTGTCCACCTGCCTGATCTGGAGCGGGTCGCTGCCTGGCCATTGCGGCAGGCCTTGCTGGAGCGGAACTGAAATATCAATGATTCTTGGCATGGCAAATTATTTAAAGATAGACGGCTTAAAACTAAAAAAAATGTAACTGCTTAGCATCCCTTACCGTTGCTGTTTGCCTCCCGGAAAGGGCGGTCGGGGGT
>JBEAYO010000397.1:0-3920 GCA_041159285.1 Bacteroidota bacterium
GTTTTTAACAGGCCTTGTAATATGTCGGAAAATTTAAAAACTAATCAGGAAAAATGGATTGACGAGCAGTCAAATGCTGAGTTTGACCCTAAAACGCTCCGACAAATCTGGAACTCAACGGAAGGTTGCCGGGCCGGTTATGAGCCGGATGTCGAAAGTGGTTTCAAAGCCTTGCGGACAAAATTGCACAGCAGGCAACATCCGCCTCGCCGCCATCAGATCCCTGGCCTTAGCATCACCCCTTTGAGGACAGTGGCTGCTGCTGCTGCGGTGCTGCTGCTGACCGCCACCTTTGTTTTCCGGTCTTTCTATCGGGAGACTGCCGACCTCTTGGTATCCGCTGCTGCCGACCATGGGATTGAGTCCATTAAACTGGAGGACGGATCCTCCATTACCTTGAATCAGGGGGCCAGCATCTCTTATCCCGAGCGATTTTCTGGAAAGGAAAGGAAAATCATGCTGGAAGGAGAGGCATTTTTCAAAGTCGAGAAGGACGCCGGCAGGAAGTTTGTGGTCGAGACGAATCAGTTGAAGGTGGAAGTGCTGGGTACCAGCTTCGGCGTCATGGATTCAAAGCAGTCCCGGGTGACGGAAGTCTATGTCCACTCCGGCAAGGTGGCCGTGGGCATAAAGGGCTCAGCTGCCAGGATAGAGCTCTCGGCAGGTGAGAAACTGCGCTATGAAGAAAACGCCAGGAAAGCCATGGTGGATAAGCAGGATCTCGCCAATACCCTGGGCTGGAAACACGGGGTGCTGCGATTCAGCAATGCCAGGCTACCGGAGATATTCGACGTGATAGAACGCCAGTTTGGACAACATTTTGAAATAGAAAGCGAGGAATTGTCTGATTGCCCCTTCACGCTGATCATAGAAAAAGACAAGCTGGAGGAATCGCTATCGGCTATTTCAAAACTCTGTCCCATACAATTCAAGGAAGCAAGCCAGGGTCATTTCACGGTGAGCGGCGAATGTTGCAAATGATGTGGAGTTCTCTGCATTTGCGCGGATTTTCGCGGCCGCTCCTTCCAGCGTGGGCTGAGGGCTTTGCCGCTTCCAGGCAATGCTCCTTCGCGATCGGCGCCCTGGTGCTTTTTCTGTTTGCTTCCTCATTGTCGGCTCAAACCGCACTCGACGTCCCGGTAACACTGCAACTTGAAAATCAGCAGCTCTCCAGGGCGCTGCAACTCCTCAGCGAACAACCGCAGGTCCGGCTCTCCTTCAGCAATGCTTCCCTTCCCAATGAAAAAAAAGTTGCTATTCGGGCTGTCAACCAACCACTGAAGCTGGTGCTCGATGAATTGCTGGAGGATACGGACCTGGAATACGTCCTTTCGGGAACACAGGTCTTGCTGATCAGAAAACCGGAGATTCAACGAGCCGCCCATACGCTCCACGGACGGATTGCAGACTTTGAATCCGGTGAGCACATTGCCGGCGCAGTCGTTTATGATTTCATGAGCGGACAGGGTACCTATGCCAATGAATACGGTTATTTCAGTCTTAGGATGGAGGAGGGGACAGCCCTGCTTGTATTTTCCAACCTGGGATACACCGGCGACACCATCCGGCTCATGGTGGACAGCAATTACTACCTGACGGTGTTTTTAAAACCCATTTTCCTTGCGGAAGTGGTGGTCAGTTCCCTGGCCGACTCCGTATTCATGAACAGCACGCCCGGCAAAGCGGAAATCAATATGTCGCAGGCCAACCGCTTGGCTTCCCTGGGTGGCGAGCCGGACATCATGCGCCTGGCCGGAGCCTTTCCCGGCGTTCAAACCGGCACCGATGGCTTCGGCGGAATCTCCGTAAGGGGCGGCAATGTGGACCAGAACCTATTTCTCCTGGACGGCGTGCCGGTTTACAACGCGCTTCATGGCATTGGTATCTACTCCATCTACAATTCCAGCGCCGTCAGAAGCGCCAGCATCCTGACGGGCAACATACCCGCCAGCTACGGCGGAAGAATTTCCTCTGTCTGGGATGTACAAACCCGAGAGGGCAATGAAAAGGAACACCGTGGACAGGTTGAGCTTGGAACGAGCTCGGCTCTGTTGCTGCTGGAAGGCCCGCTGCCGGGAAAAAAGGGGGCCTTCTTTGTATCGGGTCGCAGGGCACTGTTCGATTTCTACAGCGAACCGATCTCCCGCAAATTGCGACAGGAGGAGGGGGCTGAGGGTTACCTGAGCTATTACTTCTATGACCTGAATGCCAAGGCCAACCTCAGGATATCCGACAAGGACCGCCTTTATTTCAGCTGCTACAATGGAAAGGACTTCTTCCGGGACAACTACGACCAGTATCGTTGGTTCCAGGACACCCTCTCCATCATCTCCGACCGGGAAAAAGTCAACTGGGGAAACCAAATAGCAGCCTTGAGATGGAACCATGTTTTCTCAGAAAAATTATTCGCCAATTCAATTCTCACCTACAGCAGGTACTTCTATAATTCTGCAGACCTCATTGATGTGGACTTATTATCCCCCGACCGAGGGCGGATTGCAAGGGATGTGTTGCTGCTGAAGTATAGTTCCGACGTCCGCGATGTGGCCGGGAAAATTGACCTGGATTACCTCCCCGGTGCGAATCACAGAATACGCTTTGGCATACAGGGAACCAGCCATCGCTTTCAACCCGGTGCCACCAGCTTTGACCAGGCCACCATCATTGATTCCATACAGACCGATACCCTGGGCAAATGGAACAGGTCCTACCTGAGCTCGTTTGAATATGACGCTTATGTGCAGGATGAGTACAAGGCAAGTTCGAAACTCAGCCTGAACCTGGGGCTGCGCTTGTCCGGTCTTTTCGTCAACGGGGCGCACCATTCGGTTTTACAGCCGCGTCTCCTGGCACAATATGCGCCCAGTTCCAGGTTGAGCCTCCATGCTGCTGCAGGCAGGCACTCGCAGTTCCTGCATCTGCTGACGCCCACAAACATAGGCTTGCCCAAAGATTTGTGGGTGAGCGCCACGGGGCGCGTCCCTCCTCAGAAAGCCTGGCACTTTTCGGCAGGTGCTTCCAGGAAATTCGGCACTTGGGTGTCCATGGATGTGGAGGCCTATTTCAAGTCAATGGAAAATCTCATCCATTTTGCCGGCACCACGCAGGAAAGGCTGAACGCGGTGAACTGGCAAAACCAGGTGTCCGTTGGGGAAGGCAAGGCACTTGGCCTGGAGTACATGCTGAGATTGGAGTCGCCCAGACTGGGGGGCTGGATTTCATACACGCTCTCGTCCTCAACGCGTCGTTTTGGAAAGGCGGTCAACCGGGGCGAGGCTTTTGCACACCGCCTTGACCGGCGGCATAATTTTAATCTGCAGGTGCTGTACAAGTTCAATGGTAAATGGGATGTCAATGCGGCTTTCACGCTGGCCTCCGGCACTCCGTTTTCCTTTCCCCTTGCCCAGTATGAGCTGGTGCAGTCGCCATTTGGAGGGGCTCCCACCGAGATTCTCCAGAAACCCGTTTTGATAGAGGCGCTCAATGCCCAGCGTCTGCCTGTTTACCACAAGCTCGACCTGGGGGTCAATCACTACTTTAAGCAGCGGGACACCCGCCACACGGTCAAACTGGGCGTTTACAACCTTTATTTCCGTCAGAATCCCCTGTATTATACCATTCGCGACGAGTTCGACGAGGAAGGGGTGTTGAACCGAAAAGTCATCCAGGTCAGCATGTTGCCTTTCTTTCCGGCGCTTCGCTATATCCTTGAATTTAATTGAAACCCGTTCTCAATACGACCTCAAAGCCCCTGCGCATTATTGATATTGTGTTCTGCCTTTTGCCGCTTGGGCTCCCGGAAAGGTCATGAGGCTGTCTAAAAAGACCGCATGACGAGAGGCCACCCTTCTGTGAAAGGGGCGCTGGGCTCAGCCCCGCGCTGCCAAAAAAAACCTCCCCCGCCGCGGCTTGGCGAGGCC
>JBEAYO010000398.1:0-3912 GCA_041159285.1 Bacteroidota bacterium
TCAGTCAGGCATCGTATGGATTAATTGCTGGATGTTGCGCGATTTGCGCACTCCCTTCGGTGGGGTGAAGAACTCCGGGGTGGGCCGCGAGGGCGGGCTGGAGGCCTTGCGCTTTTTCACAGAGCCAAAGAATGTATGCATACGTTATTAAAAATGTAGCTATTCGAGTCGCGCATCCCTTAAAAAGAAGCTTTCTCAAAAGACCCTGCCATCTGTTTTCTGCCGAGCACCCTTTTCTATAAGCTCTGCCGAATTCTTTTTTAGCGCTCTACCGCTGCAGGTCTTCCAACCAGTCCCCGGAGCGGATCTTGCCCTCAATGGCGCGGATGCGCCACTGCGTGAAAGCCTGGTTGGACTCGAAGCCGTGGCCATAGACAATTTCTCCGGGCCGGCGCATGATGACGAACTTGCGGGTGTGCACCTTGTCGGCTTCCTCCTCCCATATCAGCTCCTCCGACTCCAGTCGCTCGCCCTGCCGGCTGCTCCACACTACGCTGTCGCGGACGATGAACTTGCTGCTGTTCTCAAAGCGCTGGGCATAGCCGGCTCTCAGCCTGCTGCTGACATCGCGGCCATTCTCACTGTAGAACTCCACCACCAGGCCTTCCGGGAATTCCTGGAAATACTCCTGCTGGTCCAGGTGGCGCACCAGCTTCGGCGCTGCGATGCGCAGGCGCAGCCTGGCGGAGTCGCTGTAGAGCAGCTCCACGCCGACTGCTGTTTCCACCATGGTCTCATCCTTGGAAAAAAGGCGGTTGACCTCGTTGATGTCGTTCTCACAGGAGGCCAGCAACAGGCCGAGCAGGAGGAAGCAGAGGAAGCAGGCGTGTCCCTTCATGATGTCTCGCCGCTTTTATCGAACCACACCGGCGTTTTGACGTCGGGTTCCCCGTTGTAGTTCACTGTGATTTCCGATCCCGCTTCAATGTCCTCGAGGGTGTAGAAGTCCAGGGTCTGCCCCTCGTAGTCCGCATCGTAGCGGGCATTGGGCTGATAGGAATGATTGTAGAGGGAGCCATAGCCCAAGGCGATGGCGCATTTCTTTTGGTTCTCCTCCCAGAGGAAATAATAGTCGTGCAGGCCGGTGCCGTGGATGGCGGGCAGGTCTTCCTCCGGCAGCACGATGACGGGGCAGATCTCGATCAGGCTACCCGCTTCCAGAGGTTCGGCGGTGAAAACGCCGCGTCCGCCCAGCTCGCTTTCGGCGATGAAAAGAGAAGGTATTCGTTGGGCCATGGCTTGTATCAACTCACTTGGTGCGCAGCCTCACCACAGGACAGATCATTTCCTCCAGCGAGATGCCCCCGTGCTGAAAAGTGTTTTTATAGTAATTGTTGTAGTAGTTGTAATTGTTTGGGTACAGGAAAAAGACATCGTCTTTTGCAAAGATAAAGGAGGAACTCACATTCGGCCGAGGCAGCCCCACCTGCTTGGGGTCCCGGAAGTCGAGCACGTCCTTGCGCTCGTACTGAAGGCTGCGTCCCACCTTGTAGCGCAGGTTCGTGGTGGTTTCCCGGTCGCCGATCACACGAGAGGGCGTGTTCACCCGGATGGTGCCGTGGTCGGTGGTCACGACCAGCTGGACGTCGCCGCGGCCTGCGATGCGCTGCAGAGCAGCCCAGATCGGGGAGTTCTCGAACCAGGAGCGGGTGAGGGAGCGATAGGCCCTTTCGTCGCCGGCAAGTTCCTTCAGCACTTCCATCTCTGTCCTGGCATGCGAGAGCATGTCGATGAAATTATAGACGATGACAGTGAGGTCATTGTTCAGGTAGTTGAGGATGTTGTCGGTCAGATCCTTGGCATTGGCCACGTTGGTGACCTTGACGTAGTCGAAGCGCAGCGGCTTGCGGATGGCCTTGTTGATCTGGGCTTTCAGGAAATCCCCTTCGTGCAGGTTTTTCCCGCCCTCCTCGGCATCGTTTTTCCAGAGATCGGGGAAGGTGCGCTCGATGTCGGCGGGCATCATGCCGGCGAAGATGGCATTTCGGCTGTACTGGGTGGCCGTGGGCAGGATGCTGAAGAAGTAATCCTCCTCCTCCACGCGGTACAGTTCCGAGAGGATGGGCTCGATGACCTTCCACTGGTCGTAGCGGAGGTTGTCCAGCAGCAGCACGATGGTGGGCACCTTCTCCTGCAGGTGGGTGAAGACCTTGCGGCGCAGCAGGTTATGCGACATGACGGGCGCAGCCGACTTGTCGTTGATCCAGTTTTCGTAGTGTTTGGAGATGTAGCGTCCGAACTCCGAGTTTGCCTCGCTCTTTTGGGTGGACAGGATGTCGCTCATATGGCTGGAGTCCGACTGGTCGAACTTGATTTCCCAGTTGATGAGTTTGCGGTAGATGTCCACCCACTCCTCGTAGCCGGGGCCGCTGTTGATCTGCATGGAGAGCATGCGGAACTCCTGCTGGTAGTCGGAGGTGGTTTTTTCGCGCACCAGCCGCTTGTTGTCGATGATTTTCTTGAGGGTGAGCAATATCTGGTTTGGGTTGACCGGCTTGATGAGGTAGTCGGAGATCTGGGAGCCGATGGCCTCCTCCATGATGTCCTCCGCCTCGTTCTTGGTGATCATCACGACAGGCAGCAAGGGGTTGTTCTCCTTGATCTTGGCGAGGGTCTCCAGGCCGGTTAGGCCCGGCATGCTCTCGTCGAGGAACACCACGTCGAAGTCCTTCGCGGACTCGCACTCCTCAAGCGCGTCATGTCCATTGGTGACAGTCACCACCTCGTAGCCTTTTTTCTCCAGGAACATCAGCTGGGGCTTGAGCAAGTCTATTTCATCATCTGCCCAGAGTATTTTTATTTTATCCATGTGCGGTATTGTTGTTTAAATGATTTGATGGGCCCGCCGGGAAGGCTATGCGACAACCCATGCGCCGTTCTCATAACGACAGCCCGGAGGGAATTGTTTTATGCACGATGGAAAGAGCAACCTTAAATATATAGTATTCCATTCCGGTCGTCGTTCCTGGCCCTGCAATCCTGAAAATCCCTGAATCCGCTAAATCTTATTCTCCTCCAGAAACTCATGCACCACCTTCGCTGCATCCCTCCCTTCCTGTATCGCCCAGACGACCAGGGACTGCCCCCTGCGCATGTCGCCGGCGGCAAAGACCTTGGGAACGCTGGTCCGGTAGTGCTGGTCCTGCACCGTTTTGCGCTCCGTCAGGGCCACGCCCAGCTGTTCCAGCATGCCCTCCAGGGCAGGGTGGACGAAGCCGGCTGCGATGAAGGCCAGGTCGCAGGGGATGTCCCGTTCTGTTCCCGGTATTTCCTCGAATTTGCCTTGCCCCCACTGAATGGAGACGATGCGCAGGGCCTTGAGCTGCCCCTGCCCGTCCCCGATGAATGCCTTGGTGAGGATGGCCCATTCCCGTTCGCAGCCTTCTTCGTGAGAGGAGGAGGTCCGCAGCATCATGGGCCACAGCGGCCAGGGGGTGCTATCCGAGCGGGTGAGAGGAGGCTGTGGCAGCAACTCTATTTGCGTGACGGACAGCGCGCCGTGTCGATTGGAAGTCCCGACGCAGTCGGCGCCAGTGTCGCCACCGCCGATGACGACGACATGCTTGCCGCCCGCGTGGATCCTGTCTTTTTCCGGCATAGCGTCGCCGGCTACCAGGCGGTTGTTTGATTCCAGGAACTCCATGGCGAAGTGGACACCGGACAGCTCCCGGCCCGGAATCGGCAGGTCGCGCGGGATGGTGGCGCCGCCACAAAGCACCACGGCGTCGTGGTCTGCCACCAGTTGTCGGGCACTCGTGTTGACGCCCACATGCGCTCCGGTGACGAAGCGGATGCCTTCGGCCTCCATCAGGGCCAGGCGACGGTCAATCACCTGTTTTTCGAGCTTGAAATCCGGGATGCCATAGCGCAGCAGCCCGCCGATGCGGTCGTTGCGCTCGTAAACGGTCACCT
>JBEAYO010000399.1:0-3900 GCA_041159285.1 Bacteroidota bacterium
GGGCCAGAGGCCGCCGTGCGCACTTCCGGGATCAGGCAGCGCCAGTGGAATAGATCCGACGGGACTTTTAAGACAGCTACATCCAACCCTTTAGAAAGGTGCCCGGGGCTTTGCCCCCTACTCCCCTACTCCAGCCGCTGACGGATGCGGCTGCCCTTGTGCAGCGAGCGCAGCAGCAGCAAGACGAAGAAACCGGCAAAGCCAAAGCCCCAGCGGACCCCCGCCCAAGCTCCCTTCGTGTAGAATAAATAGCCAAACGTTGCCGCCGCAATTACTATCAGCGTCAGCACAAACTGCTGGCCCACCTGGTACAGCAACTGAGCCCCTTGCCGTATGTCGGGCGTGCGGGTCTCCAATTGATTCTGGTCAATCTTCAGCAGCACGCGGTGCAGTTCCTCCGGCAAGCCCAGGGACGTGGTCACCGTCCGCCGCAGCAGCCCCGTCACGTAGCCGACCATGTCCTGCCGGTCGCGGGCAACGTACTCCCGGACGTAGGGCCTCACCACCTGCAGCGGATTCATCATCGGATCCAGCGTGGTGCTCAGCCCCAGCAGCAGCGTAATCATGCGGTTCAGCAAGACCCAGTCGCGCGGGACCTGCATGGTACGCGACATCCCGCTCAGCCCGATCTCCCGCAACAGGTCGAACAGGCTGCTGTTCAGCGGGTTGACCTTGACATCCACCAGCCGCAAACCCTCCAGCTCTATCTCGTTCTGCAGGAACTCCCGCAGCGCAGCAATCATCTTCCCGGCCATCGCCTCGGCCTCCCGGCCTTCCGAGATGAAACCCATGGACTTCGCCGCAGCCACCATCGCCGGCACGTCGTTCCTGATGGCCGCTTCTATCAGCCGCGGGATGCCTTCCTGCATCTCGCGGCTCAGGGTCGCCACGGCGCCAAAGTCCAGCAACACCAGCGTGCCGTCGGATTTCACGAGAATGTTCCCCGGATGGGGATCCGCATGGTAGTAACCGTCCTTGAACACCATGCGACAGTAAACCCTTATGAGGCGGGTGGCCAGCTCCCTCCTGTCTATTTTCCAGGCCTCCAGTTGGGCCAGGTCGGTGACCTTGACCCCGTCCTGCCAGGCCGTGGTCAATACCCTTTGGCTGGAGTAAGGGGCATAGACCTGGGGAATGACAAAGCGGGGCTCGTCCTTCAGGTTCTCCGCGATGCGCTGCATGGCTGCCGCCTCCTGCAGGAAATCGAGTTCCTCCTCGATCATCTTGCGGATCTGGGAATAGACGTAGTCCAGGCCGCGGATATCGAAAAACCAGGCGGTGACCAGGGTCAGTCGCCTGATGACAGCCAGGTCCACGCGGGCAATTTCCTCGATGTTGGCGTGCTGAACCTTCACCACCACCGTGGTGCCGTCCGGCAAGGTGGCGCGATGGGCCTGCCCGATGGAGGCGGCAGCAATGGGCTGCTGCTCGAAATCGCGGAACAGGGTCTCCGGCAACTCGCCGAATTCCTGCACGAGCCGGCGCTGCACCTCGGCGTAGGGGCGCGGTGGAATGCGGTCCTGCAACTGCTCCAAAGGCCGCTGGAATTCCTCGGGCAGAAAACTGCCAGACACCGACAGCAGCTGCCCCACCTTGATGAACAGGCCCTTGAGTTCTAAAATGGCATTCTTGATGCGCTCGGCGTTGCGGATGTGGAGTGCTATGATGCGCTTTTCGTAATAGCCGCGCCCGAACAGCCTGCGCAGCAGCCACAGCCACAAGTAACTGAAAATGACCCGGGAGGCGACGGAGTAGGCTTTGCGCATGCGCCAGGCCGGTTGGTAGGTATTGTCTTTTGACATGGTACTTTATCAGACTTGTTGTGGTGAAAGGCCGCTTAGGACCGGTTTGGAATTTATTCAAACCGACTCTTACTTCAACACCACGATGCCGAGTTCCCTGGCCAGAGCGTTGCGCATTTCCAGGAGGCGAAGCTGTACCTGCAGGAGCAATTGCAGGTCGTTGCCATCGTCGCCCGATCCCACCTCCTTCAGCTTCTGCTGGTTCTTCTCATACATGCGCACGACCTTGCGCAGCTTGAAATGCAGCAGGGACTGCACACTGTCGCGGTCGAAGTTGTCCTCTGGCATCTTCTGGGTGGACAGGCGGAAGTCACGGGCCTCCCAGCCAGGGCTGTACTCCCAGGGAGACTGCAGCAGGTCCACCGCCAGGCTGCTGATGACGGTGTCAGGGTGGCCGATGAAGTAATCCGGGCTGACCGCCTGCTTTTTGACCAGCAGGTCCAGGGTCTCCCGCGCCACGCGCTGGTAGAGCTCGTTGTCGAAGTCATCGAGGATTTCCTCGATGTTGCCCAGGATGAACTCGGCAATGGAAACCTGCTCCTTATCGTCGTAGGTTTTGCCGCCTGCGGCCACGAGGATGCGGATGATGTCCTGTTCCTGGTATGCGTGCCCGGCGGCCGGAGCAGCTGGAGGAGCTATCGGGGCCGGAGTGGTCCCCACCTCCTCTCCCTCCGATTGGATATCCACCTGGAAGCGGTCCTGCTTGTTGCCTGCTGCCTGCCGCTGCTGCAGGATCTGGCGGACGGCCTTGTTGGTTTCGGTCACCAGCACCTCCTCGTCCAGTTCCGTGATGCGGGCGCACTCCTTGATGAAAAAGGAGCGCTTGAAAGGGTCGGGCACCTTGGCAATGCTCTCCACGATGTCGCGCACCAGGCCGGCCTTTCGCACCGGGTCTCCCTTCACTTCGGAAAGCAGCAGGTTGGTTTTGAACAGGATGAAGTCGCGCGATTCGGCCTTGATGAAGTCCTGGAAAGCGGCAGCGCCTACCTTCTGAAGGTAGCTGTCCGGGTCCTCCCGGTCGGGGATGAGCGCCACCCTGACGTTCATGTCCTGTTCCAGGATCATGTCCAGCCCGCGCAGGGCCGCCTTGATGCCGGCCGGGTCGCCGTCGTAAAGGATCAGGATGTTGCGGGTGAGGCGTTTGACGAGGGCGATTTGACCCTCGGTGAGGGAGGTGCCCGAGGAGGCGACGACGTTCTCGATGCCGGCCTGGTGCAGGGAGATGACATCGGTGTAGCCCTCCACAAGAATGCACTGGTCGAGTTGGCGGATGGCCTTCTGGGCGAAGTTGGCGCCGTAGAGTACCCTGCTCTTAGTGTAGATGTCAGTTTCCGGCGAATTGATGTACTTGGGCGCGTTGGCGTCCTTTTCCATGATGCGTCCGGCGAAGGCCACGGTTTTACCAGAGAGGTTGAAGATGGTAAACATGACCCTGTTGCGGAAGAAGTCGCGGTCGGACTTGGTGGTCAGCCCCAGTTTCTGGAGGTATTCGGCCTTGTAGCCCTTGCCCAGGGCGGTGCGGGTGAAGGCGGCGCCGTCGCGGGGGGCGAAGCCGAGGCCGAACTTGCGGATGGTTTCCTCGCGGAACCCGCGATCCTTGAAATAGCTCAGGCCAATGCTTTTTCCGATGTCGGTGTCAAAAAGCTGTTCCTGGTAGTATTGCCGGGCGAAGTCATTGACGATGTAAAGGCTTTCCTCTTCTTGCTGCAGGGCGAGCATTTCGGGACTGGGCTGCACTTCTGCAATTTCGATGCGATATTTGCGGGCCAGATAGCGCAGTGCATCGGGGAAGGAAAGATTCTCATGTTCCATGATGAAGCGGGCGGGGTTGCCGCCCTTGCTGCAGCCGAAGCATTTGAACAGGTTTTTTCCGGGGGAAACAATGAACGAAGGGGTTTTTTCATGATGGAAGGGGCACAATCCAATCATGTTGGTGCCGCGTCGCTTGAGCTGGACGAAGTCCTGCACGACCTCCTCAATGCGGGCGGCTTCTAGGATTTCCTGTACTGTTTTGTTTGGTATCAATGGAAGTTTGATTTTTTGTAACTGTTCAGCCACCCTTCCAGATGCCGCTGGCCTCCCGGAAAGGGCGCGGGGC
>JBEAYO010000400.1:0-3846 GCA_041159285.1 Bacteroidota bacterium
ACTTTCGGGGCGGGCAAGTTGTTGCTGGTCCTGCCTGTGCCGATTGGCCTCCTACAAGGGTGGAAACTGCCTCAATAGATGCGCTCGCGCGGAACCTTCTTGTAAAAGTTGCGGGGGGCTTTGCTCCGCGCAACTTAAAATATTTTAAGGGCACTCGGCGGGCCTGCGGCCCGCCGAGTGCCCTTTCCGGGAGGCTGGGCAGCAACGGTGAAAAGTATTGCCGGGGCTTTTTTCAGGCAGCCTTGGTGCGGGGCTTTTTCTCTGCTGCACCTTTTAAGAGGTGGCGCTGCTTTCCAGCTTCCAGCCAAAAACGATGAGGGGTGTTCCGGAAAACTCCCGGAACACCCCCGATTGCTTCATCTGAACACCAGCTTACTTGCTGAGGAAGTAGCTAAAGCCCAGTGAGAGACCCACGTTGCTGGAGATGTCTTTTTCATTCCATTCGGAATCCGGATCCTGGCTGACCCAGTAGCCGTAGGCAGCCATGACATCGAAGGACACATGTTTGCTCAGCAGCATGGCAATTCCCGCTCCGCCGCCAACATGATAAAAGTCCAGCTTGTCTTTGCTTTCCCCGCCATAATCTTCAACATATCGGCCCGCCATACCCTCAGCTTCCAGGTAAGGCTTCACGCGGCCTTCGCCTTTGGAATTGAAATAGTAGCGCACAAATGGTCCGCCCAGCACGCCGCTTATCTCAGTCTTCTCGACTTCGCCGTAATACTCAAACTCGTTGTTTACATACTCCAGGTTCAGCCTGAGGCCTGCCATCAGGCCATCTGCCAGGAAATAACCAATCCTGGGAGATAAATTGAGGGCATACACATCGTGCCTGAAGTCTTCCATCACTTTTCCATCTTCCTTGTATTTATTCCTCTGAAAAAGGAAACCACCATTGTTGCCGCCAGAGTTCAACAAGGAAGTACCCATGGGTATAAGGGAAGTCGAAGTACCTAACATGAGGGATCCGGCTTCCAATTGCGCCGACGCAGCTGCTGATACGAGCACTGCAAGCGCCAATGAAATGAGATGCTTTTTCATGGCTCGTAATTTTCGTGGAAACATGAGGTGCGAAGCAACAGCAGGCTGCGAAGAGGGGCTGGCGAACAACGCTTGCCATGCCTGCATCTGTGTGCAGCTCGTTACTACCTGCCTGCGTGTTTTCCAAGTGTTTATTGGAATAAAATGATTGTCTGCTCACTTTTATGACTGGCTGCCGTCACCCGGATTTCCTTCCTTGCCTGAATCGGGAACCAAGGCTGACGAACTGCTTGTCGGGAAGGGACTTTGAAAAAAACCGGCGCCTCGATGGACCGGGCCTCCGGGATTTCTGACCTTCGCTGCTTTCAACGAACCCCTTACGCCATCATTTTCTTGTATTGCAAATATGGCCTTGCGCAAGCGCCACGCGATATGAGCAAAATCACCGCGTGTGCTGAGATTGTGCTTCAACCCTGGGCGGGGGTCGGTTGTTACCTCGGGAATATGGCCTTTCATCGCCTGGACCGAACCGGCTGGTTCTGCAAAGGCAAAGATCAGGGATAGCCTCCAGAGGTGACAGCTCGGTGAAACGGGCTTCAAAAAACGAGGCTTGTTTTTCACCCAGCGGCAAAATGCACCGCGAAGGCGGGGAATTATTTCAAAACTACTGCTAACTTTATGGCTCGCAAAGAAGCTGCCCCGAGCCCCCTAACTGGCAAGGAGGCGGCACTGCTCGCACCAAAAAGAACCTGTAATCATGTCCATTCAGCAAATTGCATTCATCGCGGTATTGGGGCTCTCCCTCGGACTGGCCTGGCAGCGCTTCGGGCGCATCAGAAGGAACATCAGGCTGGGGAAGGCGGAGGCCATCGGCGGCCAGAGCGCCGAGCGCTGGAGAAACGTCCTGCTCGTGGCCTTTGGACAGCAGAAGATGTTCAGCAACTGGATCCCGGCCGTGCTTCACCTCTTCATCTACGTCGCCTTCCTGCTCACCCAGGTAGAGCTGCTGGAAATAATAGTGGATGGCCTGACCGGCAGCCATCGCTTCTTCGCCCCCATGCTGGGCGGCTTTTACACTTTCCTCATCAGCTTCATTGAAATTCTGAGCCTGCTCGCCCTCGTGGCAACCTTTGCCTTCCTGGCCCGCAGGAACCTGCTCAAGGTCCCGCGCTTCCAGAAGCCGGAATTGAACGGCTGGCCCAGGCTGGATGGCAACCTCATACTCTACGGCGAAATCCTGCTGATCGCAGGCATCTTCAGCATGAATGGTGCCGACGCGGTGCTGCAGGACCTCGGGGCGGCGGGTTACCCGGCAACCGGCGGCTTCGCCATCAGCTCCTGGCTCGGCCCCCTGCTGTTTGGCGGACTGGAAACAAGCACCCTCCAACTCATAGAGCGCTCGGGCTGGTGGCTGCACCTGATGGTGGTGCTGGCATTTTTGAACTACCTGCCCCTCTCCAAGCACCTCCATATCCTGCTGGCATTCCCCAATACTTATTTTGCCCGCCTCAGCCCCAGGGGCAAAATGACGGACATACCCGCCATCCGCCGGGAAGTGGCCAACATGATCAACCCGGAGGCGGCCCAGCCACAGGAGGAGGAGACCGCCGGCGAAGAGCTCGTCTTCGGCGCCAGCGACGTGTTCCACCTCAGCTGGAAGAACCTGCTCGATGCCTACAGTTGCACCGAATGCGGCCGCTGCACGGCAGCCTGTCCGGCCAACCTCACCGGGAAAATACTCTCCCCCCGCAAAATAATGATGGATGTCAGAGACCGTGCAGAAGAGGTCGGAAAAAACCTGGACTCCGGCGATCCTGCCTTTGTAGCGGCCGACAAACGTGCGAATGGCCTCAGGCCGAATCCCGGCAACTACGACGACGGGAAATCCCTGTTCGACTACATCAGCCCGGAGGAAATCCATGCCTGCACCACCTGCAATGCCTGCATCGAGGCTTGCCCCGTGCTCATCAATCCGCTGGACATCATCCTCCAGTTGCGCCGCCATGAGATCCTGACGACCTCCAGCGGACCTGCCGACTGGCTTCCGCTCTTCAACAGCATGGAGAACAGCCAGGCAGCCTGGTCGGTATCAACTGACAGGGATGCCTGGCGGCAGCAGTCCTGAAAAAGCCTTGTTCAGACCGGCCTGAAATAAAGTAGCCCGCCCCGGCATTCCGGGAACGGGCTCCATCGTCATTGGTCTCAAGAAAAGAAAACTACTATGTTGGCGCAGGGTGAAATGGAAATTATCCCTCCCGAATCACCGTGCGGTGGCCGTCTGTGTATTCAAAAAGCCTGGCATCCTCTACCCTGGGCAGCATCACCGTTTTCATGAATTGCAGGGCTCCCTCCCTGGTGGAAAAGCGTCCCAGGATCAGGTAAGAGTAGCCTCCTGCCTGCAGTTTCTGGTAAACTACGTTTCCGAATTGACGGAAAATGGGATCTGCGGGGTCGAGCGGATATTCGGCATAGGCTATTTCAATGGCATAGCCGCAGAAGAGTTGTGGAAGCTTCTTCTGGTTGCGAAGGGGAGCACCCGGGGTGCTTGATTTTTCTTTGGGAAATGTATTGACCAAGGCATAGGTGTCGCCGGATATCAACTGTGCGTTTGCATTTAAATGCAAGGACAATGTGACAATAGCAGTAAGGGCAGCGTATCGAAGTGTGTTCATGAAATTACGTATTGCTATTTATTTTAATGTAAAAATCATGCCAAACTAGGCTAAAGTGAATAAAAAATAATTTGCATACCAAATTTCTGGTGACGGATGGATCCTGTCTCAAAAGACCTTTTTGGCGAGGCGCATTCTCGCAAAAGACGGGGTTGTGTAAAAGTCGTGCCCCTTTTAGGAAAGGACGCGGAGC
>JBEAYO010000401.1:0-3845 GCA_041159285.1 Bacteroidota bacterium
GCCTCCGGACAGGACGATGTTCCGCACACCGGCGGACTTGCCTACCGCGATGACTTGCCCAAAATCCCGGCTTTCGGCATCTCCACCAATGACGCCGAGTTGCTGAGCCGACTGCTGCGACAGGGACCCGCCAGCGTGTACATGCGCAGCACCTGCCAGACCTATCCGGACAAGCTGTCCTACAATGTCATCGGCGAGATCCGCGGCAGCGAAAAACAAGAGGAAATCATCCTCGTGGGCGGGCACCTCGACTCCTGGGACGTGGGCGAAGGTGCCCATGACGACGGCACCGGCTGCGTGCAGTCCATGGAGGTGCTGCGCCTATTCCGGCAACTCGGCTACCGGCCCAAAAGGACCATTCGCTGCGTGCTGTTCATGAACGAGGAGAACGGGCTGCGCGGCGGCACTACTTATGCGAAGGAGGCGAAGCGCAAGGGAGAACTTCACCTGGCGGCCATGGAGAGCGACCGGGGCGGGTTCACGCCTCGCGGGTTCACGGTGGAGGGCAGTCCGGAGATCTTTTCAACGGGCTTTGCGGCGATGAAGCCCTGGCTGGACTTGCTGGAGCCTTATTACTTGCACATAAAAAAAGGAGGAAGTGGCGCCGACATTTCCCCGCTGAGGGACCAGGGGGTGCTGCTCATCGGCTATGAGCCGGATTCACAGCGTTATTTTGATTTCCACCATACCGCTGCCGATGTTTTTGAGGCTGTCAACAAGCGGGAGTTGGAGCTGGGAGCTGCCGCGATGGCAAGTTTGGTCTATTTATTGGACAAATATGGGGTCGGCAAAGATTAAAATGTACTTAAACAGGTTGCAACCCGTTCCGTTTTGTCCTAATTTTGCACACTAAACTGCTTCCGCCCCCGGATTTTTGCCAATCTCTTTAGAGTTTTAAAACAGTATTTTGTCATAAAGCTGTGCAGCCGGTGCTGTTCCGCCTAAAACCAATGAAAAACAAAACACTTAAGTCATGCCAAAAGATACTTCCATAAAGTCAGTCCTGATCATCGGCTCCGGCCCCATCATCATCGGACAAGCCTGCGAATTCGACTATTCCGGCTCCCAGGCCAGTCGCTCCCTGCGAGAAGAGGGCATCGAGGTGACCCTCATCAACTCCAACCCGGCTACCATCATGACCGACCCGGTCACCGCCGACCACATCTACCTCATGCCACTCACCCCCCAAAGCATCGAGCACATCCTGGAGGAACGCCAGATCGACGCCGTGCTGCCAACCATGGGCGGACAAACGGCCCTGAACCTGGCCATCGAGGTGGATAAACTCGGCATCTGGCAGAAATACAACGTCCGCATGATCGGCGTTGACATCGACGCCATCGAACTGACTGAAAACCGCGAGGCCTTCCGCATCCACATGATCAACCAAGGGCTCAGCGTGGCGCCCTCCAAAATCGCCAACTCCTTCCTCGAAGGCAAGGACGCTGCCCAGAAGATAGGCTTCCCCCTCGTCATCCGCCCCTCTTACACCCTTGGCGGAACCGGCGCAGGCTTTGTGCACCGCGAGGAGGACTTCGACGAGGCACTCCGCCGCGGCCTCACCGTCTCTCCCACCCACGAGGTGCTGGTGGAAAGGGCCGTGCTGGGTTGGAAGGAGTACGAGCTGGAACTGCTTCGCGACTCCAATGACAACGTCGTCATCATCTGCGTGGTGGAAAACCTCGACCCCATGGGCATCCACACCGGCGACAGCATCACGGTGGCACCGGCCATGACCCTCTCCGACACCGCCTACCAGCGCATGCGCAACGAGGCCATCCAGGCGATGCGCTCCCTGGGCAACTTCGCCGGCGGCTGCAACATCCAGTTCGCCCAGGATCCGGAAACGGAAGACCTCATCGTCATCGAAATCAACCCGCGCGTGAGCCGCTCCTCCGCCCTGGCGAGCAAAGCCACCGGCTACCCCATCGCCAAGATCGCCGCGAAACTCGCCATCGGCTACCACCTCGACGAACTCAAGAATCAAATCACCAAGAATACCAGCGCTTACTTCGAGCCCACGCTCGACTACGTCATCGTGAAAGTGCCGCGCTGGAACTTCGCGAAATTCCCGGGTGCCAACCCCTACCTCGGCCTGCAGATGAAGTCAGTGGGAGAGGTCATGGCCATCGGCCGGAATTTCCTGGAAGCCCTGCAGAAGGCCTGCCAGTCGCTGGAAAACAGCCGTATGGGCCTCGGCGCCGACATCAAGGAATGGGTGCGCACGGAAGACATCCTCCACCGACTGGAGGAAGCCACTGAAGACCGCATCTTCCGGGTGAAGGATGCCCTCCGCCTCGGCGTCCCCGAAAAAACGGTGCAAAAGCTCACCCGCATCGACCCCTGGTTCATCAAGCAAATCAAGCGCCTGGTGGACATGGAGCACGAGCTCATCCGCTACAACGTGCCGGAGGACATCCCGGCCCAGTTCTTCCGCGAAATGAAGGAGGTCGGCTATTCCGACGCCCAGATAGCCTGGCTGATGCGCGTGAAGGAGGAAGAGGTCACCCGCGCCCGCAAGAAGCTCAACATCCGCCGCACTTATAAAATGGTGGATACCTGCGCCGCCGAGTTCGAGGCCGTGACGCCTTACTTCTACTCCACCTTCGACCAGGAAAACGAGAGCATCCCCTCCGACCGGAAGAAGATCCTCGTCCTCGGCTCCGGCCCGAACCGCATCGGACAGGGCATCGAGTTCGACTATTGCTGCGTCCACGGCGTGCTGGCCATCAAGGAGGCCGGTTACGAGGCCATCATGGTCAATTGCAACCCGGAGACGGTATCCACCGACTTCGATGTGGCCGACAAGCTCTACTTCGAGCCCATCTTCTGGGAACACATCGAGGAAATCCTGGAACTGGAGAAGCCGGAAGGAGTCATCGTGCAGCTCGGCGGGCAAACAGCCTTGAAGCTGGCGGAGGTCTTCCACAAGAAGGGCGTGAAAATCATCGGCACCAGTTTCGAGAACATGGACCTGGCCGAGGACCGCGGAGCTTTCTCCGACCTGCTGAAGGAAATGGGCATCCCCTACCCCAAGTACGGCGTTGCCCGCGACACGACGGAAGCCCTGCGCATTGCAAACGAGATCAACTATCCGGTGCTGGTGCGCCCCAGCTACGTGCTGGGCGGACAGGACATGCGCATCGTCATCAACGACCGCGAACTGGAGCAGCACGTGCTCTCCATCTTCAAGTACATGCCCGACAACCGCGTGCTGGTGGACCACTTCCTCGACCGCGCCAAGGAGGCTGAGATTGACGCCATCTTCGACGGCGAGGACATCTACATCATGGGCATCATGGAGCATATCGAACCCGCCGGCATCCATTCCGGCGACAGCAATGCCGTGCTGCCGACCTACAGCCTCTCTGTGCAGTCTGTCAATACCATGGTGGAATATGCCGAGAAACTGGCGAAGGCGCTCGACATCCGCGGACTAATCAATATCCAGTTTGCCGTGAAGGATGAGCAGGTCTATGTCATCGAGGCCAACCCGCGGGCCAGCCGCACAACGCCCTTCATCGCCAAGGCCTACGGCGTCCCCTACCTGAACATCGCCACGAAGATCATGATGGGAACGCACAAGCTGAAGGATTTCAACATCAAGCCGCAGCCGCGGGGCTATGCCATCAAGGTGCCGGTCTTTTCGTTTGAAAAATTCCCCGGCGTGAGCAAGGACCTCGGCCCGGAGATGAAATCCACCGGGGAGGCCATCCAGTTCATCCGCGACCTGAGCGATCCCTTCTTCCGTCAGTTGGACAGCCAGCGTTACATGTACCTGACGAGATAATAGGTGTCTCTTTCGAGAGGCGACTTCTCTTAAAAGGTGCGCGGGGCTTCGCCCC
>JBEAYO010000402.1:0-3822 GCA_041159285.1 Bacteroidota bacterium
GCCGGGAAAGGGTTTTTAGGGCTATCGGCGGGCCTGTGGCCCGCCGATAGCCCCTCCCGGAGTCCGTGCGGCACCGGCCGAACCAGCCGCAAGGACTTTTTACACAACCCCCGTTACGGAAGGCGTCTCGCCAATGGGACATTTTGAGACAGCCTCAGGGGGTGCAAGGCGGGCAGCCCATTGTAGCTTTGGCATGAGCCCGAGCGCGTAAGCCAGACAAGTATCCCTTGATTTTCTCCGCTTGCTTAGAGGGGATGCTGGCAAAAGCATCCCGCCGCTGTTTTTTTTCATATTTATATTGATGCATTCCAATTTTATCTTTTACTTTTCCGGTCGCTTTGGCAATTCTTCCGGCATGGCCGGATCAAAGTTTTGAAAAAAAATCACACATGAAATTGAATCTTCAGCACTTGCAAGGGCTGGCCGCTGCATTGCTCTCCCTCTTCCTCTTCCAGGCCTGCCAGTCCAAAGAAAAACCTGCCGCCACGCCGTCCGCCGGGGCCGGCCGAAATGCCCCCTTGCAGGCGGATGCCTATGTCGTCAAGGCCAGGAATATCTCCGAGCTGCTGGACGTCCCCGGCACCCTGCAAGCCAATGAAGTCACCGAGATACGACCGGAAATATCCGGCCGGCTCGTGCGCCTGAACATCGCCGAGGGCGGCTTCGTCAACAAGGGCGACCTGCTGGCCAAAATCTTCGATGAAGACCTGCAGGCCCAGCTCAAGAAACTCCAGGTGCAGCTGGAAATCGCCGTCAAGACCCTGGAGCGGCAGCGGGAACTGCTGAAGATCCAGGGCATCAGCCAGCAGGAGGTGGACCTGAGCGAACTGCAGGTCAACAACATCAAGGCGGACATGGAACTGGTGCGGGTGAGCATCTCCAAGACGGAGGTCAGGGCTCCTTACAGCGGGCAGCTGGGCCTGCGCAACATCAGCAACGGCGCCTATGTATCCCCCTCCACCCTGATCACGACCCTCCGGCAGGTCAATCTGCTCAAACTGGACTTTACCGTACCCGAAAAATACGCGGACCTCTTCCGCAAAGGAAAAAAAGTAGATTTTATGGTGGCTGGTTCCTCCAGCACTTTTTCTGCCACTGTGCTGGCCACAGAGGCAGCGGTGGAGGCTGCCACCCGCACCCTGAAGGTCAGGGCCACTGTTGCCGGTCGGCATCCCGCCCTCTTGCCGGGGGCCTTCGCCAAATTGCAACTCAACGTCGGCGGGGGAGAATCCCTCGCGGTGCCCAGCCGCTGTGTGATCCCGCAGGCCCGCAGCAAGCAGGTGATTGTTTACAAGGGAGGGAAACCCGAGTTCCGGACCGTGGAAACGGGCATCCGGGATGAATCCTACGTGCAGATACTGTCCGGCCTGCAGCCCGGCGATACCGTGCTCACCACCGGCTTGCTCGCCATCCGCCCGGAGAGCAAGCTGGTGCTGGGGGTGGTCGAGTAACCCGCCAGCCCATGACCTGGCGCATCCAACACGCCCGGCCCGAACATGCCGGCCAGATGGAAGACCTGCAAAGGCGGGTCTTCCCGACGCTTTCAACGGCGGAAATCCTCACGCGCGAGCATTACCTCGAACATCTGCGCATATTTCCCGAAGGCCAGTTTGTGGCCCTCGACGGCGGCAGGGTGGTGGGAGCCACCACCACCATGCGCTATCACCTGGATTTGCGCCCTCACACGTTCCTCGAAGTCTCCGGCAAGCTTTGGATGACGACCCACGAGCCCTCCGGCGACTGGCTCTACGGGCTTGACCTGGGGGTGGATCCTGCCTGGCGCCGCCAGGGAATGGCCCGCGCTTTTTACAGGGCACGGCAGGAGCAGTCCCGGGCGCTGGGATTGAAGGGGCAGATTACCGTCGGCATGATGAACGGCTATGGCGCGGTGAGCCACCTGATGAGCCCGGAGGACTATTTCGAGGGCCTTCGCCGGGGGGAGATCCAGGATCCGACGGTGAGTGTGCAACTCCGCGTCGGATTTGTCATCCGCAGCCTGATCAAGGGTTATCTCAGCGACCCGGCCTGCGGGGATTGCGGCGTGCTGATGACATTGGAGGACTAAATGACCCGGGCTGGGTTCGGACGGGCAAGCCAAGCGACGCCGCTGAAACAAATATCGACCAGTACCCCAAATACCGGAACACTTTGATAACTTTGGCTCAGGCCGCACCTTGCGCAAGCGACCCTGTGGCAAAAAGCACCAGGCATTTAAAAATTGCAAGTGTTTAGCAACCTTTGCAGATGCTGCTTGCCATCCGGAAGGGGTTTTTAGGGCGCTCGGCGGGCCACAGGCCCGCCGAGCGCCCTGTCCGGAAGCCGTGCGGCACCGGAGGAACCAGCCGCAAGGGGTTTTTAGGGTGTGGTGCTTCGCCCCGTGCCCTTTCCGGAAGCCCAGCAGTATCTGCAAAGGTTACTAAACAGTTACTCTCAAGCATGCTCATAACACTAAAATCATGAAGAAACTAATTCCACTTCTGTTCATCTGCAGCCTCGTCGTTTCCGCTGCCGCCCAGACAAAGTCCATCAAGAAGTCGGCGCCGCTGACCGAGGCAAGCCCCGAAAGCGCGGGCCTGTCCCCTGACAGACTCAACCGCATCACCAGCATGCTCGAGGAGTCCGTCTCCTCCGGGGAAATACCCGGCGCAGTAGCCCTCATCGCCCGCAACGGCAAAATCGTCTATTGGAACGCCTTCGGCATGGCCGACAACCAGGCCGGCCGCAAACTCAAGCGCGACGACATCTTCCGCATCGCCTCCCAAACCAAGGCCATCACCGTCACCGCCGTGATGATGCTCTGGGAACAAGGCAAGTTCCAGCTCGACGACCCCGTCGCCAACTACATCCCGGAGTTCAAAAACACCGGCGTGCTGAAGTCCTTCCGCTATGCCGACACCTCCTGGACCACGGAGCCGGTGAAGACCCCCATCACCATCCGCCACCTGCTCAACCACACCTCCGGCCTGGGCTACGGCGTCATTGACGGGGACGAGCGCTTCCAGATGATGTACAAAAAGGCAGGCGTCACCGACCTGTTCACCACGGAAAACATCAGCATCGCTGAAAGCGTGAAAAAACTGGCCACCCTGCCCCTGCACCACGAGCCAGGCGAGCGGTACACCTACTCCGAAGGGCTGGACGTGCTGGGTTACCTCGTGGAAATCGTCTCCGGAGAGCCCTTTGATGTCTTTTTGAAAAAACATATTTTCGACCCCCTGGGTATGGGCGACACTTACTTTTACCTGCCGGCTGATAAGGCCGGCCGCCTGGTGAAGGTCCAAAAGCCCGAGAACGGGAAGTGGCTGCCCTGGCCCGTCACCTTTTATGACACCGACTACCCGGTCAAGGGTGCCCGCCGCTTCTTCTCCGGCGGTGCCGGGCTCTCCAGCACGGCCCGCGACTACGCCACCTTCCTGCAGATGTACCTGAACGGCGGCGAATTGAACGGGGTGCGCATCCTGAGCCGCAGCACCGTGGAGACCATCATGGCCAACCAGACCGGGGAGATGTTCTCCTGGGGTGGCGGCGACAAGTACTTCGGCCTGGCCTTCGGCGTGGTGACCGACGCCGGTGTGGCCAAAGGCGGATTGGGCAGCAAGGGCACCTTCGACTGGGGCGGTTATTTCAACACCCAATACTTCGCCGATCCACAGGAAAAGGTCATCGGCATCCTGATGAAGCAAACGCAGGGGCTGCCCTCCGACAACACCGGCTGGAAGTTCCGCCAGCTCGTTTTTCAGAGCATTGACGATTGATGGCTCTGGCAACTGCCATTGACGACTATTTAAAATTAAAGTAACTGTTCAGCCACCCTTGCAAATG
>JBEAYO010000403.1:0-3820 GCA_041159285.1 Bacteroidota bacterium
GGCACGGGCCGAACGAATTTTAAATGCGCGTCTGGTCTGTTGGGACAGAATCGGGGCTTTTGGGACAGGCTTACTGTCCTGGCGATTTTTGACTCAAACTCTACTGTAAAAAAACAACCGAACCTATCCAATCATGCTCGGAATATTCAAAGGACTTTTCAAATCCAAACACGAAAGAGATTACGACAAATACGCTCCCGTCGTCTCCTCCGTACAAGAGGAATGGGTCAAGCTGCAAGACCTCGGCCTGGATGAATTGCGCGGAAAAACCCTCGAGTTCCGCCAGCGGATTGCCGACCACCTCGACGGAATAGACCAGGACATACACTCAGTGCGCCAGCAAGCCCTGGAAACTGAGGATATCCATCAGAAGGAGGAATTCTTCAAGGAACTCGACGAACTGCGCAAGGCGCGCAACAAACACCTGGAAGACATCCTCCTCGAACTGCTGCCCGAAGCCTTCGCCGTCGTCAAGGAAACGGCCAGGCGCTTCAAGGAAAACAGCACCCTGACGGTCACGGCTACTATCCACGACCGCGATCTCGCCGCCAACCCATCGAAGTCGTACGTCAAGATCGAAGGCGACAAGGCCATCTGGAAAAACCAGTGGACGGCCGCCGGCGGCGACATCACCTGGAACATGGTCCACTACGACGTGCAGCTCATCGGCGGCTCGGTGCTGCACGAGGGCAAAATCGCGGAAATGGCCACCGGTGAGGGAAAAACCCTTGTGGCCACCCTGCCGGCCTACCTCAACGGCCTCTCCGGCCAGGGCGTGCACGTGGTGACGGTCAACGACTACCTTGCCCGGCGCGACAGCGAATGGATAGGCCCCATTTTCGAATTCCTATTCCTGACCATAGATTGCATTGACAAGCACCGCCCTCACTCGGAGGCGCGCCGCAAAGCCTATCTCTGCGACATCACCTACGGCACCAACAACGAGTTCGGTTTCGATTACCTGCGCGACAACATGGTGCGCTCCCTGGATGAAATGGTCCAGCGCCGCCACCACTTCGCCATGGTGGACGAGGTGGATTCCGTCCTCATTGACGACGCGCGCACGCCGCTCATCATCTCCGGCCCGGTCGGCATGGACGATGAGGTGCAGGAGTACAAGGAGTTGAAGCCAGAGGTAGAGAAACTGCTGGCTGCCCAGCAGAAGCTGGCAGGCCAGTACCTGGCGCAGGCAAAAAAACTGTTCTCCGAGGGCAATACTGGCTACGATGAGGATGGTGCAGGTATGGCCCTGCTCCGCGCCCACCGCGCCCTGCCCAAAAGCCGCCCCTTGATCAAGTTCCTGAGCGAGGAGGGCGTCAAGGTCATGCTGCAGAAGGCTGAGAACTTCTACATGCAGGAGAACTCCAAGAACATGAATCTGGTGGATGAACCCCTCTATTTCACTATTGACGAAAAAAACCGCTCCGTGGAGCTCACGGACCACGGCGCTGAGTACCTGGCCAAGGGAAAAGATGATCCCGGGTTTTTCATCATGCCGGATATCGCCGCCCGCATCGTGGAAATTGACGGCAACAGCAGCCTGGAAAGCGCTGAAAAGGAGGATGCCAAAATAAAGCTCTCTCAGGAATTCGCCGTCAAGTCCAGGCGTCTGCACGCCATGCATCAATTGCTAAAGGCATATAGCTTGTTTGAAAAAGACGAGGAATACATCGTGATGAACGGCGAGGTAAAGATCGTGGATGAGCAAACGGGCCGCATGATGGAGGGCCGCCGCTATTCCGACGGCCTTCACCAGGCGCTGGAGGCAAAGGAAAACGTCAGGGTCGGCGAGGCTACCCAGACCTATGCCACCATCACCCTCCAGAACTACTTCCGCATGTACCACAAGCTCGCGGGCATGACCGGTACCGCAGAAACGGAGTCCAAGGAGCTCTGGGACATCTATAAGCTCGACGTATCCGTGATCCCGACCAACCTGCCCATCAGCAGGGTGGATTACGATGACGAGGTTTATAAAACGGCCCGTGAGAAATTCAATGCCGTGGTGGACAGGGTCAGCATCCTCAGCAAGGCAGGCCGTCCGGTGCTTGTGGGTACCACCTCGGTGGACATCTCAGAGAAGCTGAGCCGCTTCCTCAGCATGCGCGGCGTGAACCACGAGGTGCTCAATGCCAAGCAGCACCAGCGCGAGGCCTTCATCGTCGCCCGCGCCGGCCAGCATGACGACAAAGGCCACGGTATGGTCACCATCGCCACCAACATGGCTGGTCGCGGTACGGACATCAAGCTCGCGCCGGCTACCCTGTTCGACGTGGTGAATGTGAAAAAAGACAGCGGCGCCAAGGGAGGTTACTTCTACACCATCCGCCAGCGCGGCACCGGCGTGGAAACCACGCTGGACGAATCGCACGAGCTCTGGACGGCCTTTCAGTTGAAGCCCGATGCGAAGGTGGTCGGAGGCCTTGCCATCATCGGCACCGAGCGGCATGACAGCCGCCGCGTTGACCGACAGTTGCGCGGCCGCTCCGGCCGTCAGGGCGACGCCGGTTCTTCCCAGTTCTTCGTGTCCCTGGAAGACAACCTGATGCGCCTGTTCCAAAGCGAGCGCATCGCCCGTCTGATGGACCGCATGGGACACCAGGAGGGCGACGTCATCCAGCACTCGATGGTATCCAAATCCATTGAAAACGCCCAGAAAAAGGTGGAGGAGAACAACTTCGGCATCCGCAAGCGACTGCTGGAGTACGACGACGTCATGAACATCCAGCGCGAGGCCATTTACCGCAAGCGCTACAATGCCCTGAGCGGGGAGCGACTGCAGGTGGACCTTGACTCCATGTTCCGCTCTATGACGGGCGGCCTGGTTGCCGCTCATAAGAACAATCAGGAATACGAGCAGTTCCGCCGGGATTCCATGGCAGAGCTCGGCATTGACCCCCGGATTGGTCCGGCGGAGTTCCGGGAGTCCGGTCTGGCGGAGCTCACTGAGCAGTACCAGCAGCAATTTTTTGAATTTTACCAGCGCAAGGAGCAGTATTTGATTGATGCCTTGCTGCCCACCATCAAGCAGGTACATGAGCGCGAGGGCCACCGCTACAAGCGGATTGCCGTGCCCTATACCGATGGACGCAGCCAGATGCTGCCCATCGCTGCCGACCTGGAGGAGGCCATCAAATCCAATGGCAAGAGCATCATGCGCGACATTGAGAAGGCGGTCACCCTGGCTATCATCGACGACAAGTGGAAGGAGCACCTGCGTATGATGGACGAGTTGAAGGAGTCCGTGCAGTCCGCCTCCTTTGAGCAGAAGGACCCGCTGATCATCTACAAGATGGAGGCCTACAATTTGTTCGAGGACCTTGTTTACCGCGTCAATGAGGAAGTGACTTCCTATCTGTCACAGGGCATGCTGGCGCTTCCTGCCAACCAGCAGGTGCAGCAGGCTCGCGAGCCGCAGCGGGTTGACATGAGCAAGATGCGGATGAGTCATCCGGATGCCAATCCTGCTGCCAGTGCTGCCCGGGAGGCTGCGGAGGCGGCATCTCAAAGTGCCCCGAGGCAGGAGACCATCCGCCGGCAGGATCCCAAAGTCGGTCGCAATGATCCTTGCCCCTGCGGCAGCGGCAAGAAATACAAGCAATGCCACGGTAAATAATTTGTACCGCCGGTGCCGATTGGTTATCGGAAAGGGTGCTAGGCCGGCCGCAGGCCGGCCTAGCACCCTAAAACCCCCCTTGAGGCTGTCTCAAAAGACCAGGCCATCTGTTCCACCAGTGCCGATTTGCCCCCGGAAAGGGCATTCGGCCGGCCGCAGGTCGGCTGAATGCCCTAAAACTCCCCTTCTGCCGCGGTTTGGCGA
>JBEAYO010000404.1:0-3812 GCA_041159285.1 Bacteroidota bacterium
ATTGAAAATGAAGAGGTCTGGTTAATTCGCTCATTATTTTTGCATTGCACGGTTGTAAATATAGGTAAAAAATACGGTAACTGTTCAACCAAGCTTGCAAATGCTGCTTGTTTTCCGGAAAGGGTGCGGGGCTGCGCCCCGCGCCCTTTCCGGGAGGCCAGCGGCATCTGTAAGGGTGGCTGAACAGTTACATCATTTTTATTAACTTTGAGTGGATGGATTCACAATCAATTTCTTTATTGCAACAATGAAAATTCTAAGCGCAGCTCAAATACGCCAGCTCGATCAATATACTATCATGAACGAGCCGATTGCCTCCATCGATCTTATGGAAAGGGCAGCAAAGACCTTTGTCGAATGGTTCTGCGAAAAATTCCCAGACAAAAATTGCCCTGTCTCCATCTTCGCAGGACCGGGAAACAACGGAGGCGACGGCCTGGCTATCGCGAGAATTCTTCATCTTGAATCATACCCAGTTAAGGTTTATTTCTGCGAGCTCGGCGGCACACTCAGCCCAGATTGCCGGGAAAATCTGCTTAGATTAGAAGCCATTGAGAGATCTAATATCACCAGGCTGGATGGACAATTCGCCTGGCCCGAGATTGCCAAGGGCAGCTTGCTCATTGATGCCCTGCTGGGTTCCGGCCTCAACCGGGCACCCCAGGGCTTCGCCGCAGAATTGATCAGCTATCTCAACACCCTGAATGTCGTTAGGATTTCTGTGGACCTTCCCTCCGGAATGTTCGCGGATCAAATTACGCCGGGCATCTCCTTCCATGCGCGATACACATTGAGTTTCGAGTTGCCAAAATTATGCTTTTTCTTTCCCGAAAATGCCGGAAGCCTGGGAAATTGGCAGGTCAAATCTATTGGCCTGAGTTCTGAATGCATGGAACGTGAGACTACCAGCTGGCACTACCTGGACGCTGTAATGGCGGCGTCCGTCCACCGCAAACGGAGAAAATTCGATCATAAAGGCACCTATGGACATGCCCTGCTGATTGCAGGTTCCAAGGGTATGGCAGGTGCTGCCATGCTGGCCTCCAGGGCCTGTCTCCGGGCGGGGGCAGGATTGCTCACTACCCATGTTCCGTCCAGCGCCTGCGACATACTTCAATCCTCGGTACCGGAGGCCATGGCAAGCCTGGATTCCAATCAGCTGACAGTATCTGCCCCTCCTGGCGACCTTCAAAAATACAGAGCAGTAGGCATAGGATGCGGAATAGGAAAAAGCCAGGCCGCTGCCTCCTGCCTTGAAATGCTACTGAAATCATGGTCCGGACCTTTGGTGCTTGATGCCGATGCGCTGAACATTCTGGCGGAAAACAAACCTTTGTCTGATTTAATCCCAGCCAATGCCATTCTCACCCCTCACCCGGGAGAATTTGAGCGACTATTCGGCCCTGCCAGCAACAGTCTCGAACGCCTAAATCTGCTGCAAGAAAAAGCTCGCGAACTAGGTGTTTTCATCATACTCAAAACTGCCCACACCGCCATTGCTTCCCCCGATGGAAGCTGTTATTTCAATTCAACCGGTAATCCGGGCATGGCGACAGCTGGAAGCGGAGATGTGCTGACCGGGATTTTGACGGGCCTGCTGGCTCAACAATACCCGCCCTTGCATGCCTGCCTGCTCGGTGTTTTCCTGCATGGCCTGTCTGGCGACCTGGCGGCCACCGAACTCGGCGAAGAAGCATTGCTCAGCAGCGATATTGTTCAGTTTTTAGGCAAGTCTTATTTACATTTGCAGCAGGCTACCACACAATAGCCGCCTACACTGCTGAGCATTACCGGAGACTGCATTTTCAGCCCGTTAACGCTGAATACTATATCAAATACTCTTCACTGTGAAAGTTGAATGCTGGATGACCGGAAAAACTGCCTTCCCCTATCTTGAGACCGGAATTGAGCTTTACACAGGGCGACTGGCGCACTATATCCCGTTTCAGCTGGTGGCTTTTCCGGATGTGAAAAATGGCAGGAGCCTTGGGCCAGAACTGCTCAAAGCCAGGGAGGGAGAAGCTATTCTGGAAAAGCTGAAGCCAGATGACTTTTTGGTCTTGCTTGATGAGCGCGGGAAGGAGTTCAGCTCAGTGGAATTTGCTGCTTTCATGGGCCAAAGACTGCAGATGAGCCACAAGCGCATCATTTTCCTGATAGGGGGTGCATTTGGATTTTCCAAGGCCATCTACGACAGGGCAGACTTCAAACTCTCTATGTCGAGGCTCACCTTTTCACACCAGATGGTGAGACTGTTTTTTCTGGAGCAGCTCTACCGCGCCATGACCATTGTGAAAGGAGAATCATACCACAATGAGTAATTTTACAAAGTATCAAGTCCAATAGCTAGCCATGACAATAACACTCATCCTCATTATCGCAACCTGCCTGATCAGCTACCAGGCATTGAATAACCACGAGATGCAGCATAAATTGCTGCATTACCCTTATATTGAAGACAAAAGCAACGAGTATTACCGCTGGCTGACCGCCTGCTTCGTGCATGGAAGCTGGCTACACCTGGGCATCAACATGTATGTGTTTTACGGATTTGGGGAACAGGTAGAGTTCCGATTTCTGGAGCTATTCGGCCCCGTAATGGGTAGAATCAATTTCTTGCTGCTGTATCTGACGACTGCCGTCATGGCCAATATACCTACTTTTTTCAGACATAGGAATAACCAGGCATTCAGAAGCGTGGGTGCCTCCGGGGCAGTTTCAGGTATTCTCTTCGTATTCATCCTCTTTGAACCCTGGGCCAGATTGGGACTGTTCTTCGTCATTCCAGTGAGGGCAATCCTTGCGGCATTTCTTTTCTTGATTTATTCTTCTTACGCCGGTCGGCAATCCAATGATATGATTGACCATGAGGCTCACTTCTATGGAGCTGTGTTCGGCTTCAGTTTTGCGGTCGCCCTGAAACCAAGCCTTTTCAGCGACTTTGTTCAAAAAATCATCTATGAATGGCCTTATTGAACAGTCTCACTGGACGACTATCTCAAACTCAACCCTTCTGTTCTGACTGCGACCAGCCTCAAAGCGGTTGTCAGCCACGGGTTTCGTTTCACCAAAGCCGCGGGAAGTTATCCTGGATGTTGAAACCCCCTTTGAAATCAAGTATTTCATACAAGACGCAGCCCTTTGCTCTGACAACACCTGGTTATCTTCCTTACTGCCTACACTGTCGGTATGGCCGCTGATGCTTAAATTGTATCTGGTATACTTTGCCAGTATAGCGGCTATTTCATCCAGCACCTCGTAAGAAGATGACAGGAGCTTGGCACTACCGGTTTCAAATTGCACTTCCTTTCTGGCAAAATTCAACACTTCCTGTTCCTCTGGCTGAAGGGCTGGACAGCCCTTGAGCTCAGCAATGCCAGGCTCATCCGGACACCGGTCCTCGGGGTCCGCCACGCTGTCTCCGTCCCGGTCGGGGCAGCCCTGATACATGGACAGCCCGGCTTGATCCGGACAGCGGTCCAGGTAATCCGGTATGTTGTCGCCATCTTTGTCCGGACAGCCTTTCAACAAAGGAAGGCCCGCTTCCTTGGGACAGTCATCGAGCTTGTCAGGCACGCCATCCCCGTCTGAATCCGGGCAACCAAAGAGGGCAGGGGAGCCCGGTTGGTCCGGACATTGGTCCTCCTTGTCCGAAACCCCATCCTTGTCCTTGTCCCTGGGCTTATTTTCCTCTTTTTCCTTATAATCCCCGGGGATAATCCAGATTCCGATTGCATGTTGCAACTGGTCCCGGTTCGCAGCACTGGTCAGGCGGTATTGAGATTCAAGGCTAAGGTATAGATGTGGAGCTA
>JBEAYO010000405.1:0-3811 GCA_041159285.1 Bacteroidota bacterium
GGATTTTTGTGCGTTCGGCCGGCCTGCGGCCGGCCGAACGCACTTTATTGAGGCCAATCGGCACCGGCTGAACGAATTTTTAAAGTGTACCGAGTCTTTTGAGACAGGCTCCGCCCTTTCCAGGTGGCCAGCACAGCACCTGTTAAAGTGCATTTCAAAAATGCGCTGGATACTTTTGAAAAAGCATCCACGCTTTCCAAAGACGGAGCTTCGCCTGTGATCCTTTCAGGCGAAGCCCTACATAAAACACTTACGCAACTCAACCTAAACTAAAAAAAAATACAATGGCAAGTTTTGACATCGAGGGCAAGCTCATCAAAAAGTACGACGTGGAACAAAGAACATCCACTTTCCAGTCGAGGGAGTTTGTCATAGAAGTACCCGACGGCAGCTACTCCCAGTACGTGAAATTTCAACTGGTGCAGGAGCGCTGCTCGATGATAGACAATTATGAGGAGGGCAGCATGATCAAGGTGAGCTTCGATCTGCGCGGTCGCGAGTGGCAGGGCAAGTTCTTTACCAACTTGAATGCCTGGCGAATTGAAATGGCGGGTGGCGGAGCCGGCAATGCTGCAAAAGCCACTATCCAGGATAGCGATTTCCCGACGGCAAAGGATGAGCCGGCCGTATCGGGCGATGACCTGCCGTTCTGAAGAAGCTGCCAGGCTCCTTCTTCAGCCGCCAAGAAATATTAGGGGTTGTGTAAAAAGCCCTTGCGGCTGGTTCCTCCGGTGCCGCGCGGCTTCCGGAAAGGGGGGGGGGCGCGGGGCGCAGCCCCGCGCCCTTTACAAAGAGAGGCACTACGCCCAGGGGACTTTTTACACAACCCCGCCTAATTACTGGAAAGGGTTTCTCCAAAAGGAATTTCGAGACAGCCTAAAGGAGGTGTTAATGGCACCCTTCAGGCTTACAGCTTTGTGTAATACTCGTCGCTGACGCTGTTGCCCAGCACCTTGAAATGCAGGACCTTGATGTCGAGTTGCAGCACCAGGTTGCATTGCTTGCCGCTGTTCTTCAATTCGACAAAACACCAACCCTTCCCTCCCTGACACTCCGTGCGCTGGCAGGTCAAATCAAGTTCAAAGGCGGCATCGCTCTCCAGCTGATCATTGCGGTAACGACGCAACCTGCCATCGGCAATCTCTACCATGGCGGAGCCATCGGCCGTTGAGCGCCACTTGCCCTCCATCAACCTGGCAATCGACTTCCGCTGCATTTCCTCAAAGGCCGGGTCCGCGGCGAAACCCTGGTCGGAATACTCCACTGCATCGGTGGATCCTGCGGCCGCAGCATCCTGGGCCGCAACGGCAGCATCCGAGTTGGCAGCAGCCGCTGCAGCGTCTGTTTCAGCAGCAGGGTCCTTTCCACAACCAGTGAGTAGCAACAGGCTAAATGCCGCCGGCAACAGACAGCAAATAATTTTGTGATTCATGTTTCCTCATTTTGTTAAAAAATGCAAAAATAGCTGATTTTATCCCCCGCTTTGTAAAAATCCCGGTCATGGATTAAACAAATGAAGGCTATTAAATCTTTGTATGAGTAACGTCAATCCCTTGTCAAAAGATTCAACATGCACCTGCGTTTTTACCCGGCCACCCTCCTGCTTGCCCTGATGCTGGCAACCCCTGCTCTCGGGCAAACTGTCATTGACTGGAACCTGCTGGCCGACGTGAAGTTTAACCAGAAATTCTCAGAGGAACACGGCTCCTACGACGAGGCCATTTTCGGCAAATGGGTCTTGCCCTTCGATGGCAAGGAGGTCTCCATCACGGGATTCATGATCCCCCTGGACGGCATGGGCCTGTCCTGGGTGCTGTCGAGAAACCCCAACGCCACCTGCTTTTTCTGTGGCGCCGCAGGCCCCGAAACAGTGATTGAACTCCGACTGAAGCCCTCCGCCCTCAAGAAATACAAGCTGGACGAAAGGCGCACGTTCAAAGGCAAACTGAAGCTAAACCGCATCAACCTCGAACACCTCACCTATGTGCTGCTGGATGCCGAGCCGATTTGACGCAGCCCCAACTTGTAGCCTGCGATAACAACTGCCTGCCCTCGGCGGCAACCCGCCAAATAAATAATACCGGCTCTGCTATTTTTACAGCTGCACTGCAACCTTCACAGCCCTTTCACGAAAAACAGGCATTATTGTATTACATTCGCCTGTCATCTTTTCAAAAAATTGCATCAATATGCCTACCACCGCTCCCCGCTTGCTGACTTTCATCCTTTGCCTCTGCTCCCTGGCCAGCTTTGCCCAGGGAAAGTGGAAACCGGCTGCCAGCCCGCTGACAACGCCCTGGACGAGCCAGGTGAGCCCGGACAATGCCCTTCCGGAATATCCGCGCCCGCAGATGGTGCGCAATAGCTGGCTCAACCTCAACGGGCTTTGGGATTTCATGATCCTCGACCAGCAAACCGACAAAGTGCTGCGGCAGGGAAACATCCTGGTGCCCTACCCCGTCGAGTCTGCCCTCTCCGGCATCAGCATGAAAGTGGAACCCCACTACCTGCTCCTCTACCGCAAAAAAGTGACGATGCCTGAAAAATGGAAAGGCCAGCGCATCCTGCTGCACTTCGGCGCCGTGGACTGGGAAACCGAGGTCCTGGTCAATGGCAAAAGCGCCGGCAAACACCGCGGCGGCTACGATGCCTTCTCCTTTGACGTCACAGACCTGCTCTCCGACTCCGGCCCCCAGGACATCACCGTCCAGGTCAGCGACCCCACAGATACCGGCGAACAACCCATCGGAAAGCAAACCCTCCAACCCCGCGGCATCTGGTACACCGCCACCAGCGGCATCTGGCAGACGGTGTGGCTGGAACCGGTCCCTAAAACCTATATCAAGTCCTTCGAATTGCTGCCCGACCTCGACCAGCAGCGCGTTTTCCTGAAAGTCGAGGTGGCCGGCGAGGGGAAAGAAAAAACCCGCGTCACTGCCCGTGCCCTGGAAAACCGCAGCCGCATCTCGGAAAGCTCCGGCAAGGCAGGAACCCCCTTGCTGCTTGGCATCAACAACCCCAGGCCCTGGACGCCCGAGGACCCCTACCTCTATGACCTCGAGATAGAGCTGAGCTCCGGCGATAAAATCACGGGCTATTTCGGACTGCGGAAAATCTCCCTCGGCAAAGACTCCGCCGGGTTCACCCGCATGCTGTTCAACAATGAATTCCTCTTCCAGCTGGGTCCCCTCGATCAGGGCTTTTTTCCCGACGGACTCTACACGCCGCCCACCGAGGAAGCCTTGTTGTATGACCTGAACATGCTGAAGTCCCTGGGCTTCAACATGATCCGGAAGCATGTGAAAGTCGAGCCGGCGCGCTGGTATTACCTCTGCGACAAGATGGGCATCCTCGTCTGGCAGGATATGCCCAGCGCCCGCAACGAGTCAGCAGAAGCCCGCAGCCAGTTCATGACAGAGCTCCAGGCCATGGTCACCAAGCTCATCAACCACCCCTCCATCGTCATGTGGGTTCCTTTCAACGAAGGCTGGGGACAGTTCAACACCGCCGAGGTGGTCACCCGCGTCAAGCAATGGGACGACAGCCGGCTGGTGAACAATGCCTCCGGCTGGACCGACATGCAGGTGGGCGACGTCATTGACATCCACGAATACCCCGGCCCCGGCGCTCCCCGCCCGGAATCAGAGCGCGCCTCCGTCCTGGGCGAATTCGGCGGACTGGGACTCAATGTCCAGGGCCACCAGTGGACCACCAGCGGCTGGGGCTACGAGTTGAAGACTTCCCCGGAGGAGCTCCTGGAAAAATACGAGGACCTTTACAGGAAACTGCTCCCGCTGGCAAAGTCCCAGGG
>JBEAYO010000406.1:0-3806 GCA_041159285.1 Bacteroidota bacterium
TTCCCTCCCTCTCCCTCAACTCGGCCTACAACTTCAACCGCCTGGACAACCAGACAGTTGTCAACCCCTTCCAACCCCTCACCAGCCGCTCCAACGGCCTGAATTTCGGCCTCACCGCCAGCATTCCCATCCTCAACAACCGCCTGGTGCAGCGCAACATCGAGCAAGCCGAGCGGGACATCGACTTCCTGCAGCTGGCTTATTCCGAGCGCCGCTCCCAGGTGGAGACCAGCCTTCGCAACGCCTACCGCGACTACGAGTACCAGAAGCAGGCCCTGCAACTGGAGGAGGAGAACATCGAGCTGGCCCGGGAGAATGTCGCCATCGCCCTGGAGCGCTTCCGTCAGGGGGTATCCACCTACCTGGAGCTGCGCGAGGCCCAGAAGAGCCTCGAGGATGCCTATAACAGGCTGATTGCAGCGCGCTACAACGCCAAGGTGGCGGAGACGGAGCTGCTGCGGCTCACGGGGTTTGAACAGGATTAACTTGATTTGAAGGATTTGAAGGATTTGAAGGATTTGAAGGATTTGAAGGATTGTAACTGTTCAGCCACCCTTGCAAATGCTGCTTGTTTTCCGGAAAGGGCGGTCGGCGGTGCGCGCCGCCGACCGCCCTGAAAACCCCAGACTTTTTACACAACCTCCGTTTAGGAGAAGGCGCCTCGCCAAAGGTTCTTTTGAGGCAGCCTCCTGGGTTGTGTAGAAAGTCACCGGAGCGCAGTGCCTCCTTTGAAAAGGCGAGAGGGTTATGCCCCGCGCCCAATTCACCAGAGGGGGGCTCGACGAGAAACCGGAAAAAAAGTGCTGCTTTCCTCCCACTTGAAAGCTTTCTTAAGTGAGCCAGCCTGGAAGAAAGTCTATTACGACACCAACAATCGAACCTGATTCAGAAGTCCCGGCTTTTTTTTAATTCAATTTAACAAACTCAAAGGCGGATTTTGTCCCCACTCACGCTCCATGCGACCTGTTTCAGGCTCATTTTGCGCTTTCTAAACCAATATCTGCGCATTTTTTACATAAACAGTCCTGATTTTTACTGCCAGAATCAGCGGTTTTCAGGGCGGCTCGCCGCCGACATGAGAAACGCGCCGGGTATTTATTCAGAAACACAATGCACCGATAATTGCTAAAAACGCGAGTCGTGGCAATAAAGCTCATTTTCCTTACCCCAAAAGTCAAATCGAATAGACTTGTTTCGGCGGGTCGGCGCAGCGGGAAGAAAAGAGCCTTTTTGCCCCTTGGATGACCCTGTGCAAACAAGTCTATTCATTGCTATGTGGCATAGTTCCGCATATTTTCGCTGAATCCGTGCTGCTATATGATGCTGTACCGCTGCCCCTGCACCAGCCCCGATTCCTGACCCTTCAAAAAGGCTGCCGACAAAACCGGCAGCCACTAACTGCGCGACAAGCAATGTGGCGAGCTGGCCCAGGAGGGCCTTGCGCACAACAGAAAAACAAAAGGCTTTTTTTAACACTGATCATTACCACTACAATGAAAATCCAAATCACGCGAAGATCAATCCATTCAAAACCGGCACGCGAAAGCTATCTTTCCACATCCCTCACCTTAGCCGCGCTGCTCATTATCCTCCTGCTGCCATGGCAGCTGCTGAGCCAGACCGAACCCTCCGCCCTGATGGAGCTGCAGAGCACCGACAAGGGCTTCCTGCTGCCGCGCATGACGCAGGCCCAGCGGGACGCCATCGCCGGCCCGGCCATGGGGCTGATGATTTACAACACGACGACTGGCTGCCTGGAGACGAACCATGGCAGTCCTGCCCTGCCTTTGTGGCAAGCTGTCAACTGTTTTGGGCATATTGACGCATTGGACTGCGGGGTAAGCAACCTCACAGGAACTCTGTCGGTCGGCCAGCCGACTGCAGGAGTGATTGTGTCTGTGCAATACACCGGCGGGAATGGTGGCAGCCACAACGGCCAGGAGGTGACCTCCACCGGGGTGGCGGGGCTGACGGCGACGCTCCCGGCGGGTAGGTTTGCCAAAGGCAACGGCATCCTGATCTACGAGGTCACCGGCACACCGGCCGCTGGCGGCACGGCCAGCTTCGCCCTGGCGGCAGGCGGGCAGGCATGCACCCTGGCGGTCACGGTGCCCGGCATCATCAGTGGGCTTGACTGCGGTGGGGCTGTCATCACAGGCAGCCTTGCGTCTGGTCAGCCGGCGGCCGGCGTGAGCGCCAGTGTTCCCTACGCGGGCGGCAACGGCGGCACGCACCCCGGGCAGGTGGTGAGCTCCACAGGTGTGGCCGGCCTGACGGCTACGCTGCCGGCCGGCACCTTTGTCAACGGGGCCGGCAGTCTGGACTACATCATCACCGGTACCCCGGCTACCCACGGACTGGCCAGCTTCGCCCTGAACATCGGGGGGCAGGCCTGCACGCTGTCGGTGACGGTCGGGGCGGGCATCAGTTCGCTGGGCTGCGCGGGTGCAGTGGTTACCGGCAGTTTGACGGCCGGCCAGGGGGCGTCCGGCGTGAGCGCCAGCGTCCCGTACACCGGCGGCAGCGGCGGCCCGCACAACGGCCAGGTAGTGAGCTCCACCGGGGTGGTGGGCCTGACGGCCACGCTGGCCGCGGGCAGCTTTTCCAACGGCAGCGGCAACCTGGTGTACGCCATCACGGGGACACCGGCCGCAGGTGGCACGGCGAACTTTGCCTTGAGCATCGGCGGGCAGGCATGCACCCTGGCGGTCACGGTGCCCGGCATCATCAGTGGGCTTGACTGCGGTGGGGCTGTCATCACAGGCAGCCTTGCGTCTGGTCAGCCGGCGGCCGGCGTGAGCGCCACCGTGCCATACACTGGCGGCAGCGGCGGCCCTCACGACGGCCAGGTAGTGAGCTCCACCGGGGTGGTGGGCCTGACGGCCACGCTGACCCCAGGCAGCTTTGCCAACGGCAGCGGCAGCCTGGAGTATGCCATCGCGGGTACACCGGTCGCAGGTGGCACAGCGAACTTTGCCCTGAATATAGGCGGGCAGGCCTGCACGCTGTCAGTGATAGTGGGCTGCGGTGCTTACGTGGCACCCAACCAATGGAAAGAATTCATGTGCCACAACCTGGCCGCCGCCAACACCGCCGCCGGTCCCTTCACCCCAAGCTGGGAGATTATCGGCGGCTACTGGCAGTGGGGCCGGAAAGGACCGGATGCCAGCCAATGGCTGAATACCAATACGCCGAACTTCGCGCATGGACCTACAGGGCCGGGTGCCGGCGAGACCAACGAGGCGGCCGTCAGCGGCTGGAGCACTTCAGGCGCCCCCAACGGCGCCTGGTCTGATGCCGCGAAAACCGCAAATGACCCTTGCCCGACAGGCTTCCGCGTGCCGACGAAAGCGCAATGGGAAGGGGTGCTTGCCAATAATACCTTGAGTGATATCGGTACCTGGAGCTATAATGCCACCAACTACAGCAGCGGCAAGTCCATCGGGCCGAATCTGTTTCTTCCGGCGGCCGGATTCCGAGTCAACAGCAACGGGACCTTGTCCAGCCGTGGCACGGAAGGCTGGTATTGGAGTACTACAGAGAACGGCAGCGACGGTGCCTGGGACTTATACTTCAGCAGCGGGAATGCCAGCATGTTCATCGACGACCGTTCGTACGGGCTTCCCCTCCGCTGCATCGCCGACGACTTCTCGGGCAGCATCGGCACGCTCCACTGCGGCGGGGCTGTGCTTTCCAATATCCTGTTCTCCGGACAGCCGGCCGCCGGCGTTCTTGCCAAGGTGCCCTACACCGGCGGCAACGGCGGCACGCATCCCGGCCAGACGGTGACTTCCACCGGCGTGAGC
>JBEAYO010000407.1:0-3805 GCA_041159285.1 Bacteroidota bacterium
ATGACGGAGAGCCCCAGCAGCCGGCTGAAGCAGCAATCCAGCAGCCTGGCAAATGGCACCATGGCATCGAACAAGGCCAGCTGGCAGGGCGGAGGGAGCCGGTTGCGCTGAATGCGCCCGGAAATGAACCATCCCGGAATGCCCAGCGCATTGAAATAGCGGACCTTCTTCACCCGCAGGTCAGCTGTTGAGAACAGCTGCTGCAACGAGGATGCCGTATAGCGGCAGTGATGTTGCAGCTGCAGGTCCATGCCGTTGTACAGCCATTGAAATGCCGGCACCAGGACAATCAGCCGGCCGCCCCGCCGCAGCAGGCTGCGGCAATTGCGCAGGGCCTCCAGGTCATCCTCGATGTGCTCTATGACATTGAGCGCCACCACCGTGTCAAAAGTGCCCAGCAGCAAATGATGCCGGCTTTGGAATTCCGAACCCGCCAGATTGATTTGCCCGATGCCCAGCAAATTGCTGAAATGGCCGAAGTTGGCGGACAACTTCCCGCAATAGTCGCCGCGCAGGTCGGAGAGCATGATGGCGTGGCCCTCCCTTAGGAAATGCGCTGAAAGATTGCCGATTCCGCTGCCCACTTCGAGCACGCGACCCTGGCAGTGGGGAGCTATGGTCTCGTACATCCACCGGTTGAAATTCCCGGCGCGGGAAAGATTGTTTAAGGTCTCCAGTCCTGGCAAATCAGCAGCGGGGACCGGACCCTCCTGAGGCAATTGCTGTTGCCTGGTTTGTTTTTTGTTTGACATATTGGCGGCGATATGAAATCACGAGCTTCTCAGAAGCCCGTATTTCAGTATGCAATATACTGCACGCACGCCGTCTTTCCAGTTTATTTTTTTGCCCTCTGCATAGGTCCTTCCGTAGTAGGAAATGCCAACTTCATAAATCCTGATGCCCGGTATGCGGGCTAGCTTCGCTGTCACTTCCGGCTCGAATCCAAAGCGGTTCTCATTGAGTTGTATGCCCTTCAATACGTCTGCCCTCACCAGCTTATAGCAAGTTTCCATGTCGGTGAGGTTCAGGTCAGTGAAGGCATTTGACATGAAAGTCAGGAACTTGTTGCCGATGGTGTGCCAGAAGAAAAGGATGCGATGGGGGTTTCCGCCCATGAAGCGGGAACCGTAAACGACATCCGCATGGCCCTTGACAACAGGGGCGAGCAGGAAGTTGATTTCCGCCGGATCGTATTCAAAGTCGGCGTCCTGGATGATGATGTATTCCCCGCGGGCACTGGTAATGCCGGTGCGGATGGCAGCGCCTTTGCCTTTGTTTACTTCGTGCCTGACATATCGGATGAGGTTGTCGGGATGACGGTTGGCCACTTCCAGGATTTTGGATTCCGTCTTGTCGGTGGAGCAATCATTGACGACGATAATTTCCTTTTCTATGTTGTGGTTAAACTGCACGGTGGTCAGGTGCTGCAATACCTCTCCGATGGATTTTTCCTCGTTATAGGCCGGTACGATGATACTAAGCTTGAACATTGTGTTTTTTTTAGCAGATAATTTTTCTTCAGATCAAATAGAATGGATAAAGTTTCATGGTAACTGTATAGCATCCCTTGCAGATGCTAAACAATCACATTTTTATTAGTTTTAAAACCGACTATCTATAAAAACACACCCGGGCAATAGTCCGCTGTGAAAGGAACTTCCCCTGGTCTGGCTTCTGCACAGTCACTCTGCCACGCCAGTGCTGTCCGCTCCGGCGGCAGGTGAGTAAAGATTGATGAATTCGTTGTCTGTTTTTTTCAGGAACAATATGCCGCCGTGCAGTATTTCCGCATCTCCGGAATAGGAGATGATATGCTCCAGCGGAAAGGTAGCTTCCACCACCTTTGCATTCCTGGATGGATTCTCCACCTTGATGTGGCGGAATGTGGTCGGCGCCTTTTGGCTGAAGATATCGCTGTAAAATGGATACTCCCAGTATTCGTGCCTTTCTGCCGCATCAAAGCCGATGGTCTCATTGCGATAAGCTCCCAACAGGCCTTTTATGGTTTGAACGTCTTGGTAATATCCTACATGGGTGGCAAAATACTTCTTGAAGCGCTCTTCCGTGATTTTTGTATGCCCGGTGTACGCCGGCGCAAAAATAAAAGGACGGTTGGGATTAAAGCAGACCACCAGCAGGGCATAAAAGCCGGCCACCAGCCCGGAAAGCTGGAACAACCTGTTAGCTGCAAGGCTGCTTAAAGCATGGGCTGTGGGCACTGCAAACAAGATGAAATAGGTCGTGTGCAGCTTTGAGTTCCAGGGCTGCCATTTCAGCATGGCACAGAACATGATGAAGCCCGCCAACATGAGGAACCAGAACCAGTGCCTGCTGTCTTTTGAAACCCTGAAAGCGGCGGCGAAACCCGCCAAAGTTATCAACAAAAACTGAAATATGTTTGCCGCATCGTCCTCGTGGTGCATCCACTTGGTGAGCTCGAATTTCGTGACATCGCTGGTGCCATAGTTGATCCAACTGGAGCGCGGGTCGTTCACATCCAGACCCAGCGTCTCGTGCATGGCGATGACTGCCTTTTCCACTATTTCATTGGCGGGAAACACCCCGAAGTGCATCGCACAGTTTCTGACAATGCTGGACAGCAGTGTCAGCGCCCCCGGGTTTTCGATGAAATGCCCCTCCTTGTAATCGCCGAAGAGGTGATTTGAGAGGTTGATGTTCCTGTAATAGTAAGTGGAATTGACCGCGATGAAAAGCATGGGCACCACGGCGTACTTCCACGCCGGCCGGTATTCACCCGACCTGACGACGCGGGTGGCCCAGAACAGGAACCAGGTCATCAGAATGGGAAAACAAAAGACATAGCCGGTGCCTTTGGTAAGTGTGGAAAGTCCGGCGCTCAGGGCCATGAGCAGCGCCGCTGAAAAGCTGTTTTCCCTGATGGACCTGATGGCATAATAGGCGCACAGCATCACGAAAAAGGAAACCACGACGTCGTTTTGGGTGGAGGTGGCTTCCAGCAATACCTCCGGCGTGGCCATGATGAAGAGCATGGCAAACACGGCAACTGTTCGGGAGAGCTTCAGCTCCCGGCAGATTTCCACCACGCACAGCAGGATGCCTCCGAGGTAAAACAACTGGACGGCATTGGCGAACACATCCGACCTGTTCAGGATGCAGATGTGCCCGATCAGCCACTCTGAAAACGGGGGCTGAAAGATTTGCCGGTAGATGTTGGTAGGGTAGTAAGAGACGTTGCCATGGCTGTACCAATGCGCGATTCTCGACATGTGGTAAGCCATGGAGTCATAATTGTTGGGCGGATAGGCAACTCCCTGGATGAACAAGACAGCGAACAGGACCAGGAGGGTTCCTGCCAGTAATTTGTTGTTTTTTGTTTTTTCTGAAAGCTGCTGATAGAGGGGCAGCAGGTATTGCTGTTTTTTCTGCAAGAGGACGGACAGCAGAAGGCTGGCGCTGACAACGGACCAGAATGTCAGGATGCCCTTGTAAGTATAGGCATTGAAAAGGCTCAACACTTCAGTGCCTGCTGCCACAAGGGCAGAAAACGCGAGCATGCTCTCGATGAGCAACCTGGTGACGGGTTTGTTCTCTTTGCCGCTCAGCAACAGCGCAATCAATAAAAAGCTGAGTGGTATCAGTATCAGAAACATGTTTTTTTATCTTGTTGGCTTGTATCGAAAGTTCAGGGCAGGGGCTATCTTGAAAAATCTGGCTTGCTTCGGAATGAAAAGGGCCTGTTTCAAAAGACCTTTGGGCGAAACAACCTCTTTTGAAAAGGGCGCAGCCGAGCGCCCTGAAACCCCCTTCCCGGCCGCGGTTTGGC
>JBEAYO010000408.1:0-3797 GCA_041159285.1 Bacteroidota bacterium
CGGGCGGCGTGCGGGCCGCGCCCCCCACGCCGCCCTGAAAACCCCTTCCCTGCGGCGGTTTGGCGAAGCCAAACTGCCGCAGGGAAGGGGTTTTTAGGGCGGTGCCCAGCCCCGCGCCCTTTTCACAAGAGGGTGCCTCGCCAAAGGGTCTTTGGAAACAGCCTCAGTCAACCTTCAAAAAACCGGTAATTTATCGCACAAATTACTTTCATTGAACACCTCAGTGCATTTTTTAGTTATTTCATCGGTAACTTTGCAAAAAGGTTCTGCCCGGCAGCAACCTCATTTCAGCACCATCTAACGTAAATGTAAATCATGAAACAACAATTCATCACAGCCCTGTTGATGCTGTTCTCCTGCCACCTCCTGCAGGCACAATTGAACAAAATCAACTTCGTAGAGTACACACTCCCTAACGGACTCCACGTCATCCTGCACGAAGACCACTCCACCCCCATCGTGGCCGTCTCCGTACTCTATCACGTAGGCTCCAAAAACGAAAAACCAGACAGGACCGGCTTCGCCCACTTCTTCGAACATCTCCTGTTCGAAGGCTCTGCTAACATCAAACGCGGAGAATTCGACGACTACATCCAAAACGCCGGCGGCATGAACAACGCCAATACCTCCTGGGACCGCACCTTCTACTACGAAGTGCTCCCCTCCAACCAACTCGCCCTCGGCCTCTGGCTCGAATCCGAGCGAATGCTCCAGGCAAAGGTTGACATCAAGGGCGTCGAGACGCAACGGCAGGTGGTCAAGGAGGAACGCCGCCAACGCGTGGACAACCAGCCCTATGGTACCCTGCTCGAGGAATCCATGAAGCGCGCCTACAAATCGCACCCCTACCGCTGGCCCATCATCGGCTATATGGAACACCTGGATGCCGCCAAGGAGGAAGACTACAAGCAGTTCTATGCCGACTTCTACGTGCCCAACAACGCCACGCTCTCCATCGCCGGCGACATCAACGTGGAGGAAACCAAGAAACTGGTCTCCCAGTACTTCGGATCCATCCCCCGCAAGGCGGAACCCTACCGCCCGCAAATCCAGGAGCCTGAACTCAAGGGGGAAATCCGTGATACCATCTACGACAACGTCCAGCTTCCCGGCGTCGCCCAAACCTACCGGATCCCGGCCCAGGGCACTTCCGACTACTACGCCCTCAATATGCTGAGCCAGCTGTTGTCCCAGGGCGAAAGCTCCCGCCTTTCCAAGGCACTGGTGGACGAGCAGCAAAAAGCCCTCTACGTCGGCAACTTCCCGATCTCGATGGAGGACCCAGGCGTCTCCGTCATCTTCGGCGTCTGCAACGCGGGCGTGGACCCGGCCGACATGGAGAACAGCGTCAACAAGGAAATCATCAGGGTGCAAAACGATCTGATCTCTGAGGAGGAATTCCAGAAACTCCGCAACCAGGTCGAAAACGATTTTGTGTCCTCCAACTCGACTGTCATGGGTATTGCCGAGAGCCTGGCTAACTACCATACCTATTTCGGGGATGCCAACCTGGTCAACACTGAAATAGAAAGATACCTCAAGGTGACGAGGGAGGACATCCAGCGCGTGGCGAAAAAATATTTCACCCCGTCCAATCGCGTGGTGCTGTACTATTTGCCGAAACCCGCCAATCCCTGATGAAATCACCCTTATCTCAACATCAAAAAGACATAAAAAATATGAAAATCAAAATATTGCACTGCCTTGCTGCCGCTTTGTTGCTGCTGGGCAATCAGTTCGCCTTCTCCCAGGAGGACTTCAGAAAGTCAGCCCCCCAGCCAGGACCTGCCCCCCGCATCGAACTGGGAACCGCAGCCCAGTTTACGCTGAAAAACGGACTCCGCGTGTTTGTGGCGGAAAACCACAAGCTGCCAAGGATCTCCTTCCAGGTCTTTGTGGATGTGCCGCCCTTTCTGGAAGGTGAATATGCGGGCTACTCGGACCTGGCCGGTCAAATGCTCAGCCGGGGAACCAGCACGCGCACCAAGGCGCAGATTGACGAGGCCGTTGATTTCCTCGGTGCCAGCCTCTCCAGCAGCGCCAGCGGCCTGACCGGCAGCAGCCTGACCAAGCACAAGGAGAAGTTGCTGACCATCATGTCGGACATCCTGCTCAACCCTGCTTTCCCCGAACAGGAATTTGAAAAAATTAAAAAGCAGACCATGTCCGCCCTGGCTCAGGCCAAGGACGATCCAAACGCCATCGCCGCCAATGTGGCCTCGGTGCTCAGAAATGGCAAGGCACATCCCTACGGAGAGGTCGAGACGGAGAAGAGCATTGCCAACATCACGGTGGATAAATGCAAGGAGTATTACAGCACTTATTTCAAGCCCAACATTTCCTACCTGGTCATCACGGGCGACATTACGGCAAAGGAGGCCAGGAAACTGGCGGAAACTTATTTTGGCAAATGGAAGCAAGGCTCAGTGCCCAAGGAAAACTACGCTCTGCCCCAGATTCCTGAAAAGACCAATGTCAGTTTTGTGGATAAAACCGGTGCAGTCCAGTCGGTCATCAATATCACCTATCCACTGGAGATGAAGCCAGGAGCCCCGGATGCCATTAAGGCCAGCGTGATGAACACCTTTTTGGGAGGCTATTTCGGCAGCCGACTGATGTCCAACCTGCGGGAAGATAAGGCCTACACCTACGGCGCCCGCTCCAGCCTGGATCCGAATCCGGTGGTGGCAAACTTCAATGCCTATGCGAGTGTCAGAAACGCAGTCACGGACAGCGCCGTGGTGGAATTCCTAAAGGAGATGAACCGCATCCGCACCGGTGCGATTCCGGAAGCGGAGTTGAACATGGTGAAGAGCGTGATGACGGGTAATTTTGCCCGTTCACTGGAGCGCCCGGAGGCCGTTGCCCGCTTTGCACTGAATACTGCCCGCTTTAACCTGCCGGCAGACTACTATGCCAATTACCTCGAAAACCTGGGCAAAGTCAATGCAGCAGACATCACGGCCATGGCCAACAAGTACATCCTTCCCGACCGGGCGCACATTCTGGTCGTTGGCAACAAGGATGAAGTGGCCGACAAGTTGAAAGTCTTCTCTGCCGATCAAAAGCTGAATTTCTACGATGCCTTCGGAAACCCGGTTGAGGAGGCAGGACTCGAAGTCCCCGCCGGCGTCACGGCCGAGACTGTGCTGTCGGACTACATGGCTGCCTTGGGAGACCCGGCCAGCGTGGAGGCTGTGCAGCGCTCGAAGGTTGTCATGACGGCCTCCATCCAGGGTATGTCCATGGAAATGGCGATCTACAGGGAATCACCTTCCCGCATGGCGGTGGTGAACAGCATGATGGGCAGCGTGATGCAGCAGTCGGTGTTCGACGGCTCCAAGGGCGTGAACATCCAGATGGGTCAAAAGACAGCGATGGCTGGCGGAGAGCTGGAGGATATGAAAGTGGATGCCCTTCAGTTCCCGGAAAAGGAGTACAAGAAACTGGGCGTTGCCACTGAATTGAAAGGCATGGAGCTGGTGAACGGCAAAAAGGCCTACAAGATCCTGGTGCAATATCCTTCCGGCAGCAAGAAAACTGTTTACTTTGATGCCCAGTCCAGTCTGAAGATCAGGGAAATAGAAACAGAAGGGGAAGCCTCGATTGTGAGCGATTACGACGACTACAAGGTTGTCAGCGGCGTCAAGATTCCCCACTCGGTTGTCATCACGGGGGCTGCGCCCTTCCCGCTTTCGCTCCAGGCCACGGCTGTCGAAATCAACGGCAGCATAGATGCTAATCTTTTCAAGGCAGAATAAGCGCTGAAGTTCAGCTGATTTTGAAAAAAATGTAAT
>JBEAYO010000409.1:0-3797 GCA_041159285.1 Bacteroidota bacterium
TCCAGCCTGCCTGGGCAGGCGGACTGACGTCAGCTCGCCGCTGTACATATCGCCAGGATTCATCTTTCCCATGGCCAGCACCTGCAGGCGCTCCCCGTCAAAATGAACGTCTGCCGGCGCACTGCGGAAGCGCAAAGTGTCCTCCACCGTGAAATCCGGCCCCAGGGTGGCGACTACCCCTCCCTGGGTGCCGAAAAAAAGACGCCCCGACGCCGGGAAATGCTTCACCAGCGTAACAGATGGGGCCATGGGCAACCGGACCTCCCGCAAGCTGAACTTGTCGCCCAGGGACTTTATCCCCGCCGCATCCGCCGTCTGCGGCAACGTGTCCGGCGCCTGTCCGAGGTAATAGCTTTTGATGGCCTCCCAGTCCCGGTCGGAAAGCACCGGCTTGGCCGGTAAGATGCCAGCCTGCTCTATCCGGGCCATTTCAGTGGGATGCAACACCTGCAGCAGGCTCGTCTTTGCCTCCGGGTTTCCCAGATAAGCCGACATGACCGGCAACACGCGCTGCTCCCAGGTATTCTTGGGCAACAGGCCCGGCTCCGGAAACAAATGGCAGCCGTTGCAATGCTGCTCGGCCAGCTCCCTGCCGCTCCGCGGCTTGCTCTCACAGCGGGAAAGAAGCGTCACCACCGCTGGTAAAAAAAGAATGTAGAGTAAATACTTTTGTTTTTTCATGTCGGTTTACTTACTTACCACCCAGGGTAGGCAAGTCGGGGAATAAGCACTGTCACCTTGAAACCCACGCTTGTTTCTTCAACTGTCGCCCTCTTGACCTCCATCGCGGAAGGCTTTTTCCAGACAACCAAGCCGCCAACCTCCCTGCAAATATAACCAGACTTGCCACCACAGACCGGTCAATGGGAAAATATGCCGTTTCCCCCTGACCGAACAGCGACGGCGTCAACGACACCTTTCTTCCCGTCGGCAACTGCCTGGAACTGCAGCGCTACCACCTCCGCGTCTTTTCCCGCTGAGGCGAACTGGTCTTCGAATCGGCCTCCCCCCAGGAAGGCTGGGACGGCCAGTTCCGCGACAAGCCGGCCGCCTCCGATGTGTACGCCTGGTCCCTGCAGTACGCGGACGGCAAGCAGGGCGTGTTCGTGAAGAAGGGGGATGTGACCTTGCTGCGGTGATGATTGGAGATCCGGGCTGGCTGGCGGCCTTGGCCTGCAAATATCTCAGGGCCAATCGAGGCTGATGGTGCTGGAAAAGCAGGTCAGGCTTCGTTGCAAAGGCACTGCGCCTGTGCTACGAAGCAAATAACACGGTATAATTCTTGGCCTTGATTGGCTCTCATAATCCTGACCGGCCAAAGCCTCAGCCAGGCAAGCACTGGCAATCCAATGGCCTGCCCTCCAGGATAGCGAAGCGGAAATTTAAGGGCGAGATATTTCTGCGGAAACCAGCTGAACGGACTTTAAGTGTCGGCCAGAGGTAGGAAAAGGGTTTACCTTGCTGAACCAAAACAAAAAAAGCCTTGTAAGTCATCAACTTACAAGGCTTTTTAAGCTTTTCGTGCGGTCCGGACGGGACTCGAACCCGCGACCTCCTGCGTGACAGGCAGGCATTCTAACCAACTGAACTACCGGACCTTTTGGCGATTTCTTTAACCGCTGCGCTTTCATTTTAAAAGCGGATGCAAATGTATAACCTTTTTTCAGATCGCGCAATACATGTGAAAAAAAATAAAAAAAAATCTGAAAAACCCCCGGGGCTCTTACCCCTTTCGCTAACTTTGTTGTTGCTGTCTTCAGAGCCCGTCTCAACAGCCTGCCAGGCAGGAGGCATCCCATGAACACACCAAAAACCGCGCCCCTCCCGAGACGTCCTCTGAACAAACTAATTCACGGGCCATTTGTTTCAACCCTCAGTCTGACAAACTAATCATCCTTATTATATGGTATTCCTTGATTTTGAAAAACCACTCGAAAGCCTCTTTGAACAACTGGATAAAATCCGCCAGGTCGGAGAGGAAGGCGACCTCGACGTCAGCCCCATGATCGAAGAGCTGGAGCAAAAAATCAACGCCAAGCGCAAAGAAATCTACGACCACCTCACCCCCTGGCAGCGCGTCCAGCTCTCCCGTCACCCGGAGCGCCCTTACACCCTGTTCTACATCAGCCAAATCTGCCAGACCTTCGTCGAACTCCACGGCGACCGCTGCTTCGGCGACGACAAGGCCATCGTGGGGGGACTCGCCAGCTTCGACGGCCAAACCATCATGATCCTCGGACACCAGAAGGGCATTAATACCAAAATGCGGCAGTACCGCAACTTCGGCATGGCCAACCCGGAAGGCTACCGGAAAGCGCTCCGCCTCATGAAAATGGCCGAACGCTTCGGCTTCCCGGTCGTCACCCTCATCGACACCCCGGGCGCCTTCCCCGGCATCGAAGCAGAAGAACGCGGACAGGCTGAGGCCATCGCCCGCAACCTGTTCGAAATGGCTCAACTCAAAGTGCCCATCATCAGCATCATCATCGGCGAAGGCGCCTCTGGCGGCGCTATCGGCATCGGCCTCGGCGACCGCGTCTATATGATGGAAAATACCTGGTACTCCGTCATCTCCCCGGAATCCTGCTCCTCCATCCTCTGGAGAAGCTGGGACTTCAAGGAGCAGGCTGCCGAAGCCCTCAAACTCACGGCCACCGACATGCGGTCCTTCGGGCTCATCGATGGCATCATCAACGAACCCCTCGGTGGCGCCCACTCCGCACCGGAGGAAATGGCCGTCATCCTCAAAAAATATATCCAGGAAGCATTGGCTGAACTGCAGCCCCTCAGCTCCGACGAGCTGATCGAGCAAAGAATCGGGAAATACGCCTCCATGGGGGTCTTCGACACCATCCCCGCAGAGGCCGTTCGCTGAGCTCCGGGGCTTCCTTTATCTCATGCTGCAATATCCTCGACTATGAACTCAACCTGCTGCAAAGGGACCGGCGTTGCCCTGGTGACCCCCTTCAGAAATGGCCATGTGGATTTTGAGGCCCTTAAAAATATCATCGAATACGCGATCGCCGGCGGCGTGGATTTCATTGTGTCCCTGGGTTCCACCGGCGAATCGGTGATGCTCACCACCGCGGAGTGCAAGGAGGTCTTCCGCTTTACCCGCGAAATCAACCGCGGACGAGTCCCGCTGGTCGCCGGATTGTTCGGCTCCAACAGCACCCTTCACCTGCTCGAACGTCTCAAGGTGTACGATGACCTGGAGGGCTTCTCCGCCATCATGTCGAGCAACCCCTCCTATGTGAAACCCACCCAGGAGGGCATCTACCAACACTACATGCAACTGGCAGCAGGCTCGCCCCTGCCCATCATCCTCTACAACGTCCCGGGCCGCACTTCCTCCAACATGGAGGCGGAGACAACCCTGCGACTGGCGCGCGCCAGCTCCAAATTCATCGCCGTCAAGGAAGCCTCCGGCAAGATGGACCAGATCACCAAAATCATCAAGGACCGCCCCGCGGGCTTCCTGGTCCTCTCCGGCGACGACTCGCTGACCCTGCCCATCCTGGCCAACGGGGGGGATGGTATCATCTCTGTCATCGCCAACGCCCTGCCGCGCCATTTCTCCAACATGGTCAGGTCTGCCCTCGCTGGCGACTTCGCCACGGCCCGGCAACTCAATTTCGACCTGCTGGACATCCACCCTTGGCTTTACAAGGACTCGAACCCTGCTGGCATCAAGGCGGCTCTCCATATCCTGGGATTCTGCGAAAATGAGCTGCGCCTGCCCCTCCTTCCGGTGCGCGAGAAAACCTACCTGCAGCTGAAACTCGAACTTGAGAAAC
>JBEAYO010000410.1:0-3797 GCA_041159285.1 Bacteroidota bacterium
CCCCGCGCCCTTTTCAAAGAGGGATGCTGCACCTAAGGGGCTTTTCACACACCCCCTCTCTTCCCGCGGCGATTTGGCTTCGCCGAACCGCCGCGGGAAGAGAGGGGGGAAACTTTTCAATATAATACCACCTTAAAACAGGAATGCCCATGAATGGTTTACAAGCACCCGGCAGCTCCCGGAGCCAGGCTGCGCAGGGACAAAAGCCGCCGGCAGCCCATCAGGGCAGCTGCTTGTCACAAATTAGAATTACCTTTGCAAGCAAGATCAAAAACAACAGCATGGCTACGCCAAAATCAGTCGCATTTCATACCCTGGGCTGCAAACTTAATTATTCCGAAACCTCCGCCATCGGCAGGCTTTTCGAAAACGCCGGCTACATGGAGGTGGACTTCGACAGCCCCGCTGATATTTATGTCATCAACACCTGCTCGGTTACCGACTTCGCCGACCGCAAATGCCGGCAAATTGTCAGACGGGCACTGCGCAACTCCCCCAACGCCCACGTCGTGGTCACCGGCTGCTACGCCCAGCTAAAGCCCCGGGAAATCGCAGAAATCCCAGGCGTGGACCTCGTGCTCGGCGCTGCAGAAAAATTCCGCATCCTCGAATTCGTGGACAACCTCTCCAAAGCCCCCGGCAAAGGCCTGGTCCAGGCCGGGGAAGTCAAGGAAGCCAATACCTTCACCCACGCCTTCAGCTTCGGCGACCGCACCCGCTCTTTCCTCAAGGTGCAGGACGGCTGCGATTACAAATGCTCCTTCTGCACCATCCCCCTGGCACGGGGCCGCAGCCGGAGCGACTCCGTGGACAGCGTCATCGCCAATGCCCGACAGATTGCAGCCATGGGCGTCAAGGAAATTGTGCTCACCGGCGTCAACATCGGCGACTTTGGCAATGGCACCGAGGTGATCGAAGGCGCCAAACCGAAAAAGGAAGCGCTCTTCATAGACCTGATCCGCGAACTCGACCAGGTGGAAGGCATCGATCGCATCCGCATCTCATCCATCGAGCCCAACCTCTGCACCCCTGAAATCATCGACTTCGTGGCCAGTTCCAGGCGCTTCATGCCCCACTTCCACATGCCCCTGCAGAGCGGCAACAACAAGCAGCTGACCGCCATGCGCCGCCGCTATCGCCGGGAACTATACGCAGAACGCGTGACGCTCATCCGGGAACTGATGCCCCACTGCTGCATCGGTGTGGATGTCATCACCGGCTTCCCGGGTGAGACGGAGGAGGACTTCCTGGAAACCTACCGCTTTATCAATGAACTGGATGTCGCCTACCTCCACGTCTTCACCTACTCCGAGCGCCCCAACACGCCCGCAGCAGAAATGCCGGATCCCGTGCCCATGCAAGATCGCCGGCGGCGCAATGAAATGCTCACCATCCTTTCCAATAAGAAGCGAGGCTATTTTTACCGGCAACACATCGGGCAAACCCGGCCAGTGCTGTTTGAAAACAGCACGACTCCCGGCATGATGACCGGATTCACCGATAACTATATCCGCATGGAAATGCCCCGGCAGGAAGCACTCATCAACACCATCGTCCCGGTGACGCTTGAGGCGGATTCATTCCATTTGCATGGCCATGCTGAAACCGCCTGAAAAACCAGCAAATGAAAACTCTTTTTTTTCCTGCCGCACTCCTTTTGCTGCTGCCGTCCACGCCCCGGCTGTCAGCCCAGCCGGCTGCCCAGGAGGCCTACCTGAATGATTCCATTCAGCTGCATGCCTTCGATGCCGGCGAATGGAAATCCCTGACATCGGACATGAATTACGGCAAAAAGGAGAAGCGAAAGGAAACCGGACAACCTGCCGAAGGCATTGGACCCGCACTGCCTAAGCTCGGCACAATACTAAAAGTATTGGCGGTCCTGGGAATGCTGGGCTTGCTTGCATTTCTTTTTTTCAGGCTCGCGAACGGAGAGGATCTGCTCTCCCCCAACAATCGAAAGTTGCCGGCTGCCAATGCGATGCCCGGCCTAGATCACATCGAGGAAAACCTGGAGTCCACCGATCTAGAAGACCCGATCCGGCAGGCTGTCGGTAGTGAAAACTATGCGCTGGCCATCCGGCTGCACTACCTCGCCATCTTGAAGGAATTGTCGCAAAAGAACTATATTCACTGGAAGCGCGAAAAAACAAACGGCGAATACCTGCAGGAACTGGGAGGCAGCCAGCTGCTGCTGCCCGTCCGGCAGGCCACCCTGATTTTTGAGAGGGTTTGGTACGGCAAAACAAGCATCGGCCCGTTCGAATACGTGCCCCTGGCCGAGCAGCTGGTGCAGGTACTCGCACACATCCGGAAAAACGGCGTGGCAGAAAATCATGAGGCAGTTAAAAAAACCAGTGAGTAAAACCCTTGGCCATGTCAGAGAAAAGAATTAGTGCCTACATCGTCGTTCTCCTCCTGCTCTTGCTGGCAACCTACTTCCTGTTCAGGAAAGAATCCCACAACTGGACGGACCACTACCTGCCGGACAGCAAGGACCCATACGGCCTTTTTTTGATAAAAAACACCATGAAAGGCTATTTTGACGACAGGGCATTTCATGTCGCCAGCGACTCGCTCCCTGCCCGGGAAGGCGCGGGTGTTTATGCCTATATTGACGGGTATTATTTTCCGGACTCGGCGAGGCAGCAGCAGATTCTTCAGTTCGTGAAAAGCGGGAACCAGGCCTTCATCGCCGGTGAGAGCTTTCCCCTGTCTTTTTTTGAAGCCATAAAACGTGCTGGCAACACTGATTTGTCGACTCCGCTTCCTTTCAACCTGTATTTTTATGAAATGGCAAGCGATGAAGTGGCACTCAATTTCATGCATCCGCGCCTGCGGCTCGACAGCAGTTATGTCTGCCGGTTCAGGGATGAGACGGACACGCTTGACTATGTCTGGCGGTATTTCCCCGATTCGCTGTTGCAGGCATTTCCGAACAGCCTGGTCCGCATCGGGACCATGAATGACAGCTTGGTGAACTGCATCGGCCTGCCCTGCGGCAAGGGAATGTTTTACCTTCATGCCACGCCGCTGGCATTTACGAATATCACCCTGTCAGAAGGCAATGGAAGGCAATACGCCGGGCGCCTTTTTTCCCACTTGACACCGGGAGATATTTACTGGGAGCAATACGACTGGAGCGTGCCTGGCGGGCAGTCTTCCTTTGCCAGTGAAACCCCGCTGAAATATGTGCTGTCTAAGCCCTCGCTTGCGTGGGCCTGGTATATTCTGCTGGGTATGGCGGTCATTTATCTCTTTTTCAGGGCCAGGCGGCGCCAGCGGGTCATACCGGTGCTGGAGCAAAACGTCAACGGGTCGCTGGAATTCATTGGCACCATCGGCCGGTTGTCTTTCCTTCAAAACAACCACCGCAGGCTTTGCCAGCAGGAGATGAAGCTTTTCCTGAGCTTTGTGCGCGAAAAATACCACTTGTCCACCAGGGAACTGGACGAGGCCTTTGTCAGCACTCTGGCTGCCAGGTCAGAGGTTCCGGAGGACCTGATCCGCCGGATTGTCCTGCTCGACCGCAACATCAAATCCTCCGGCTTTGTCTCGGATGCCATTTTGATTGACTTTCACAACATGTTGGAAGCGTTTCGCAGGGACTGCAGATAGGCGGGATTTTTAGGAAGCTGTCTCAAAAGATCCGACAATCAGTTCCACCGGTGCCGCTTGACGCCAAAGAAAGGAGGTGGTCTCAAAAAAAAAACTGCAATGCGTTCCGCCCGCGCCAATCGCCTCCCGGAAAGGGCAATCGGCCGGCCGCAAGCCGGCCGATTGCCCTAAAAATCCCC
>JBEAYO010000411.1:0-3792 GCA_041159285.1 Bacteroidota bacterium
GCCATCTGCACCGGCCCCACCGGTCTGAGTGAAGACGAAACGGACCTCGATGAATTCCCGGGCTGCGCTCCGGGACAAAACAACTTCGTGGCCGCCCTGAACATGGTACCCGGAAAAAGCTATGCCCTGATTATCAATAACTTCAGCAACACCGGCAGCGGCTTTCAAATCGAATTCGGCGGCAGCGGCACCTTCCAGGGACCGGAAGCAGACTTCACCGCCCAGCCCCTGCCCGTCTGCGAGAAAAACACAATCACCTTCGAGGATGCCTCCACCTCCATCGAGGGCATCACTGACTGGGCCTGGAACTTCGGCGTCGGCGCCTCGCCAGCCACCGCCAACGGCGCTGGCCCCCACCAGGTGAAATACAGCACGCCCGGCATCCGCTCCGTCACCCTCACCATCACCAGCGAATCAGGCTGCATCATCACCAAGATCCGGCAAATCAACGTGCTGCCCCTTCCGGATATCTCCTTTGAAGTGCTGGCCGATTATTGCGGTCCCGACGACCTGACCGGCGCCATCTCCCTGCAGCCGACCGGCTCAGCATTGCCTTATACCTACGATTGGCAAGGCAACGGCGTCTTTGTCGCCGACAGCACGCTCTCCAACCTCCAGTTCGGCTCCTACAGCGTCATCGTTCAGGATGCCAACGGCTGTAAAAAGGAATTCGACATCGAAGTGCCGGAAGGGCTCAGCCTCACAGCCGGAGTGGACCCTGTCAACCCACCTACCTGCAACGGCGATACTGACGGCAGCATTTCTATTTCCATCCAAATCGCCAACAACCCCGTGCTGTTTGATTTTGGCAATGGCCTGCAAGCCTCCAATACCCTTTCCAACATACCGGCCGGCTCCTACAACGTTTACGTGGTGGACGCAGCCGGCTGCGAAGGACAGTTTGCCATCGAAGTGGTGGACTTCCCGCCACTCGTGGTCGCACTTGACATAACAGACATCAGCTGCAACGGCGCCAACGACGGAACCATCACCGCCATTCCCTCCGGCGGGGCCGGCGGCTATTCTTACGCCTGGAGCAATGGCGATACGGATGAAACTATTGACAACCTAACGGCTGGATTGTATTCCATCACAGTCACCGATGCCAACGGCTGCAATGAAGTAAACGCAGGCGATATCCTGGAACCGGAAACCCTGGACTTCACCTTTTCCGTGGTGGACGTCATCTGCGCCGGTGAAGCTACCGGCATCATCAGCGTCAGCGTCATCGGCGGCACCCCTCCCTATGAGTACAGCTCCGACGGGGTACAGTTCCAGACAGACCCGAACCTGTCGGGGCTGCTGGCCGGCGAGTACCAGGTACAGGTAAAGGATGCAGCCGGCTGCGGCCTGACGAAAACAGTGGTCATTGCAGAACCGCTGCCACTTGTCGCGGAAGCTGGCCAGGATCAAACCGTGGATCTGGGATATCCCGCGGATCTCCAGGGCTTTTTCTCTCCTCCCTCCCTCCCGGTCACCCTGAGCTGGTCGCCTTCGGCAACGCTCAGTTGCGGGGACTGCCAGGATCCGGTGGCGTTTCCCTATGAAACGACGACCTATTATTTGACAGTGGAAGATGAGGTCGGCTGTCGCGCTACCGATTCTGTGACCGTGACGGTGCTGCTGAAGCGCCCCATTTACATACCAAATGTGTTTACCCCCAATGCCGACGGACTGAATGATTTCTTTACCGTTTACGGTGGACCGGCAGCGCGGAGTATCCGCTCACTGAAGATTTTCACCCGCTGGGGCAGCCTGGTGTTTGAGGGCTATGACTTGCCCCTCAACAAGGAAAGCAGCGGTTGGGATGGCTATTTTAAAGGAAAAATAATGGATCCGGCGGTATTCGCCTACGTGGCGGAAGTCGAGTTCATTGACGGTGCCGTCGTATTGCACGAAGGAGATGTGACGATTCTTCGGTAGAAAACCGAATCAGAAGTCCAGCACGGCGGGCTCAAAACCCTTGCTGACACTTGCCAGGAACTGGGCGCCGGTCTGCCGGATGGTGTCGGATATGGGTATGTAGGAAAAATCTAAAGCCGCCAGTGATTTGCTGGCATCGTAATAAAAAGTGCGGGAACTCATCCGGGAGGTTTGTTTGGTGATAAAAGCGGGCTTCCCGCTGATTTTCGAATACAACCAGGCGAGGCGCCAGGCGGTTTCCCGCAACAAGGGCGTCACCTCAATATAAGGAGGCTTTACCTGCAAGACTGCTGCGATCTGGTTCAGCACGCTTCGGAAGGGCAGGTTCTCGCCATTGAGAATGAAGCGCTGTCCAGTAATATCGCTTTCCATCAGCCGGACGCTGAAACGAGCCACGTCGCGCACATCCACGAAGCCCGAACCGCCCAGGGGATAAAACGGAAGTCCGTTCCAAACCTGATGGAACAACTGGCCGGTGCTGGTCCGGCCTTTCCAAAATCCACTGCCCAGCACATTGGAGGGATTGACGATGACGACATTCAGCCCCTCTGCCGCCCCCCTCCAAACTTCCATTTCCGCCAGGTGCTTGCTCAATCCGTAAGGGCTGTTCCAGTTGTCGCTCTGCCATTTGGTTTGTTCGCTGACTGTATTGGATCCCGGCGTTCTGCCAAGGGCTGCGATGGAACTTACGTGCAGCAGCTTTTCTATGCCCGCTTCCAGGGCGATATTCACGAGGTTGGCGGTGCCGTCTCTGTTTGCCCGTATCATTTCCCGGTTGTCTTTTTCCTGAAATGAAACGAGCGCGGCACAATGATAGACCTGCCGGACTCCCTGCATGGCGATGTCCAGTGCAGCCACGTCAAGCACATCCCCTTCCATCCACTCCACCTTGTCGGCCACTTCAGCTACCAGTGCAAACGAACTGCCTGGGCGGTGCAGGGCCCGTATGTTATCATAGCCTTGCGCGACCAGGTATCGCAACAGATAAGAGCCCACAAAGCCGGTTCCACCGGTGACCAGTATTTTTTTTGAATGCATGTAATATGCTGAGGTTCTCCAGGTTCAGTGCCACTTTCGTTCGCTCCTAGATGGGGTGTATTGCATGAGTGTAAAAATACCTCCTCCCAGTAAAAACGCTGCAAATGAAATGTACAGGATCAGCATAAGTTTAGAGTTAGTTTGGTTAATAATTTTGTTGCACATATTGTCCCCCGGGGTGGCAAGCGCTCCGTCATCAACTATTACCTGCTGTCGCCGCCACGATGCGTGAGCTTTGATTAATTTGTGACAAGCCAGCAACTGGTCTGAACTGTCGTCACGCCCATTGGATGTTATTCGGCCCAAGTAGTGTAGCTAAGCAAACAATAAACAGGATACAGGCAGTTCAAAAGAGATGCTGTGAGACAACTCTTTATCTGCGCTCAAACTAAAAGCGAGTGTTTTGGATATGCTGTAGGGAATGGATAAAATTCAATAACTGCGCTAAGTTGGAAAATTATTTTGTTATTTTTTCAAAAAAAAGGAGATTTTTTTAGAAAAATTGAGATTAAGATTTTCAGCGATGCATATTCTTTTTAAAGGAAAAGCCTTACGAAGGAATCAAAGTATCAATAAGTATTTGGCGGTATTCATCTTGTGTCAATTAACTTGGAAAAGCTAAGAATACTCGTAGAATTTCGGGGTAATCGGCCAGTGCCGTTTGCCTACTGGAAAGAGGCTGTCTCAAAAGACCCGACAATTCGTTCGGCCTGAGCCGATCGGCCCCCGGAAAGGGCGTTCGGCCAGCCGCAGGCCGGCCGAACGCCCTACAATCCCCCTTTCGCCTAGGTTTGGCTTCGCCAAACCGCGGCGGAAGGGGGATTTTAGGCG
>JBEAYO010000412.1:0-3789 GCA_041159285.1 Bacteroidota bacterium
CCTTAGGGCCCGCAGACCGCCCTTCCAGAAAAAAACGGTGCAGGCCGGATTCCTTTGATGTTGAGGGAATTCTAAAAATGTCCGGTAGTATGGTGCGAAACACATGAACAGCTGGGCCGTAAAAATCTCAATAATTAATTCTAAAACAGCGAATGCTGAACAAATTTTACCCTGTCCCTGGAATCAAAGGTACAATAAAGATGAATAAGATGCTGAACAAATTATGCAGTTACGGTTTGATTCTCTCGGCTTTCCTCGTCGTGGCGGGTTGCGTCACCCAGAAGAAGAAAGAGGACGTCAGCAAGCTGGGCAAGGCATTCCACAACATGACCGCCCGCTACAACGGCTACTACAACGCCACCGTGCTGCTGAGCGAAAGCATCCTCAACCTCGAGTCCCAGTACCAGGAGAATTACAAGAACATCCTGCCGGTTTACAAGTACGTGGATGCCGACAACCCCAAGGCGGTGGCGGAGCCCCTGGACAATGCCATCAAAAAAGTCTCCGTGGCGGTCAACCTGCACCGCGTGAGCCACTGGGCCGATGACTGCTACCTGCTCATGGGCCAGGCCCAGTACCTGAAGCAGGACTATGAATCGGCAGAGGAAACCCTGGAGTTCATGCTCGCGGAGTACAACCCCCGCGAAATGGCCAAACGGGAGGCCAAGTCCAAGATTGCCAAAGCCAGCAAGAAGGCCATCAAAAAAGGGGAAACCCCGAAGTCAGAAGACGGCGAGCCTGTTAAACTCTCCAAAAAGCAAAAGGAAAAGCTGGCGAAACAAAAGCGCAAGGCCCGAGAGAAGGAAAGAAAACAGAAATTAAAGGAGGCCAAGAAGAACCGCAAGAAGAAAGGCAAACAGCCTCCTAAGAGCAAGGCCGAGCCCGAGGACAAAACTGTTGACAAGTCAACCCCGAAGGACAAGCAAAAGGAGGAGCCTGCCAGCCCGCAGGGGCCGCCGGCTCCGGGTTCCATCAGCCTGGGAAACCTGGATGCGGAGGTGGTGGAATCCAATCCTGAGAAATACTTCCTGAAACACCGCCCGGCCTACCAGCTCGGCGTGCTCTGGCTGGCCAGAACCTACATCGAGCGCGAGAACTATTCCAACGCCGAACGCCTGCTGACCCAGCTGGAGCGCAGCCCGTCCACCTTCGATGACGTCCGCCGCGACGCCGCCGTGGCCAAGGCCTGCTTCTACCTCAAGCAAAAGAAATACGACCAGGCCGTGGAGCCACTGGAAACCGCCATTTCCCTGGTGAAGGACCGGCCTTTCAAAGCCCGCCTGGCCTTTATCCTCGGACAAATCCACCAGCAGGCGAAAAGGAACCAGCCGGCCGCAGCCGCCTTCGAAAAGGTGATCAAAAACAACCCGCCCTTCGAAATGGAGTTCACCGCCCGCCTCAACCTCGCCAAATCGGGCGCCGGAGAATCCATCCGGAACCTCGAGCGCATGCTCAAAGAGGAGAAAAACGCGGAGTACAAGGACCAAATCTATTTCGCCCTGGCCCAAATCGCCCTGGAAAACGGCAACCGCAAGGAGGCCATCAAAAACCTGGAGCTCTCCCTGCTCAACAGCTCCCGCAATACCATCCAAAAAACGGAGTCCTACCTGCTGCTGGCCGACCTCTACTTCGAAGACCAGAATTTCGTCAGCGCCAAGCTCTACTACGACAGTACCCTGCAGGTGATGAACAACGTGGATGAACGCCATAAAAGGGTCTCCGCCATGGCTGCCAACCTCCAGGACATCGCCCAGAACATCAACACCATCGCACTGCAGGATAGCCTGCTGCGGATCAGCCGCATGACCAGCGAGGAGCAGAAGGAGCTGGCCGCCAGGATTTTCAAGCAAAGGGAAGAGGAAAGACTGAAAAAACTGCGCGAACAGGCTTCCGCCGGCACAGACCCCACGGCACCCAAGGGCTTTCAACCTCCCGATGCCAAGGACAAGTCCAAGTTCTGGGCCTACGACGACAAGGAGGTAAAACGGGGGGAAAGGGAATTTGAAAGAAAATGGGGCACCCGCGAGTTGTCCGACAACTGGCGGCGCTCCACCCAGCAATCCATCGCCGCCGAAACGGATGAAACCACCGCCGACGGCGTCCGCAAAACCGAGCTGACGGAGGAGGAAATACGGGAAATCTTCAAGGACGTGCCTGACACGCCCGAGAAGGTCGCCGCCGCCGACCGCCTGATTGAGTCCGCACTGTTCGCCCTTGGCAGCCTCTTCCGGGACCGGATCCAGAACTATCCAAAATCCGTGGAGTCGCTCCAGGAGCTGCTCAGGCGCTATCCGGAAAGCCAATACCAGCTGGATGCACTCTACTACCTCTACCTCTCGTACAAGGACCTTGGCGACGAGGCCAATGCACAGCTCTACTTCGAAAAGATTGTCAATGGCTTCCCCAATTCCGACTACGCCCGCATCCTGCAGGACCCGGACTACATCCAGCGCGTACTGGCCAAGGAAAACTCGCTGACCAACTACTACGACGAGACCTATGCGGCTTTTGAGCAAAATCGCTACCAGGAGGCCTTCGACCGAATTTCAAAGGTGCCGGAGAAGTTCGGCTCCACCAACAAGCTACAGCCCCGCTTTGCCCTGCTCAGCGCCATGTGCGTGGGCAATCTGCAGGGCAAAGAGCCCTATGTGGAGGCGCTAAAGGACGTCATTGCCAAATACCCGGATGCCCCGGAGGCGGTCCGCGCACGGGAAATCATGCGACTGCTGGGCGAAGCCGGCAGCAGCGGCCCCGGCCAGCAAAGGAATCTCCCCAAGAGCGAGGGCCAGGTGGGCAATTACGTGGTGGCCGACGAACAGCTGCACTATGTCGTCGTGGTTTTCATGAACGATATTTCCCTCAACGATGCCAAGGTCATCATCTCGGATTACAATTCGAAGTACCACAATCCCCAAAAGCTGCGCATGAACAACATCTTCCTCGGCGAGGGTGATTCGAAGTACCCGCTGATTGCCATCCGCCGGTTCAAAGACGCGGCGGAGGCCATGGACTATTACAGAACGATTCAGAAGAACCAGAAGGATTTCCTGGACAAGAACAAGTACCAGTACGAGGTCATGCCGATCAGCCAGGATAACTACCGGGAGTTGCTGCGGGCTAAAGACCTGGCCGAGTACAAGACTTTCTTTGAACTCAATTACCTGAAATAAAGCGCTGACTGCTGCGCGCCGTAAAAGGGCTTTCAAAAAAACTTCCGTTTAGCTGTTATAGATGGCCGGCTTTAAAACCATTAAAAATATAACTGTTTAGCACCCCTTGCTGATACTGCTTGCGTCTCGGAAGGGGTTTTTAGGGCGCGGGGCTGCGCCCCGCGCCCTCTTCAAAGAGTGGCACAGCGTCCCGATGGCTTTTTACACAACCCCTTTTGCAAGAAGACGCCTCGCAAAAGGGTCTTTTGAGAGCGCCTCCCTTTCAAGACAAGGCGCATCGCGAGAAGGACTTTTGCGACAGCCTCCTTTTCAAAGAGGTAGCGCAGCTTCAAACAAAAGTAAGCAAAGAAATGCGGGCTGAAAACAGCGTGACCTGGAAAATCATTTTACCCAACTTGAACAGGCACGGGGAAGGGTCAAGAGCCCCGCGCGATTTTTAAATTCGTTCGGCCATTGCCGATTGGCCCGTGTAAAGGCCGTTCAGCGGGCCTGCACCCCCATGGGAAGGCCGCCCGGCGAGCCTGCGCTCCCCGGGAAGGCCGTCCGGCGGGCCTGCTACACCCGGAAACGCCGTGGGGTTGTGTAAAAAGTCCCCTGGGCCAGTGCCCCTCTTTGAAAA
>JBEAYO010000413.1:0-3784 GCA_041159285.1 Bacteroidota bacterium
GTTATTACTGCCTGATGGTAAGCACTTTATACTGAACATAAAGAACGAACACCGCGATATCCTGAGCCTCCTTTCATACTGGAATTTTTATTCCTGATTTTGGAGGAAAGGGGTGCGGAAGATGAGTTTGATGAGGCCGTGAGCATCGCTATTTCAAGATTGTTCGCCGATTTCTTCGGAAGCTATTCCCGCGCGATCAACAAAGCCATGAAGCGCAGCGGAAAGCTATTTTCCCTTCCATTCAAAAGAGTTCTGGTTGCTGATGAGGTGTATTTTGAATGGCTGATGTGCTATATCCACCGGAACCCCTTGCATCATGGTTTTTGTGGGACCTTCGAGGAGTGGGAACATAGTTCTTACCGGGAAATTTTGCGTGGATTGGGTGGTGAATGTGCCATTAATGCTATTAGCACTTTGAGTGCTAACAGCACTCCGGACATCGGCGAGGCAACAAGTGCTGTTAGCACTCAAAGTGCTAACAGCACTAAGGACATCGGCGAGGCAACAAGTGCTGTTAGCACTCAAAGTGCTAACAGCACTAAGGACATCGGCGAGGCAACAAGTGCTGTTAGCACTCAAAGTGCTAACAGCACTGCAAACAAACCTGAGGAAACAATCTGCGATATTCCTTTCTTGAAATACTGGTTTGCAAATACCAACGACTTTTTCCAGGCCCACAGGCAGAGCGAGTTGGCGTTGTTAAACCAGAAGCTACTGCTGGAATAATAAGAAAATGAGGCTCGTCAGCACTTTAAGGTTGATGCCTGAGTACCCCCCCCTACGGACTCACCAAATTCACACTCACATTCACATACAGCGCGTTCGTCAGCGTGTTCAGCATGGCGTAGGACTGGTTGCCGAAAAAGCCGCGGAAGAACTCCTGGCCGTCGTTGGGCAGGTAGTCGGCATTGAAGGACCAGTTGTGGCGGTAGCCCACCTGGAAGGCCATCCAGATGAAGCCGCCGAGCTGGCGCTGGTATTCCAGGCGGGCGCGCATTTCGCCGCGGCGGATTTCCAGGCTGCGGTCATCGTCGGACAGGCTGCCGATGCGGTAACTCTGACCCTCCAGCTCATAGCCGGCGAGCAGCAGGCTGCGGGGGTTGAAGGTGCGGCGCACGTGGGCGCGGGCGGGGAACAGGATCTCGGTGCCCCATTTCCGATTGGGGGCGGTCCAGTTGTACATGACCACCGGGACGTAGTTCATCTCCCCTACCCGGTAGGTGCGCGCCAAGCCTATGCCCCACTGCAACCGGTCGTGCGGGCGCTTGCCCCAGATGACCGCGCCGGAGTAGCGCAGGTAGCGCAGCGACTGGAATTCCTCCAGGTTGTAGTCGCCGCTCAGGTCGGCGGATCCCTGAAAAAGGAGGAATTGCGTTTCGCCCAGCGGCTTGAAAATCGTCGTGTGGATGCCGGCGGTGCGCAGTCCGTGAGAGAGGAGGCGGTTGGCCAATTGAGCCGAATTAGAGCCTTCCTCATTGATTTCTCCGGCATAGCCCAGGTTCCAGAAGTTGGCGCCCAGCTGCCACACAACGCTATTGCGCGACACCATGGGAATGTTGGCGTTCAAACGGATGCCCTGGGTGGTGCGAAAGTCAGCTTTTTCAGCCGGCGCTGGTGCCTCGCCGTCCGCAAAAGCACCGATGGTGGAGAATTCGGATTGGTAGGGAAGTTGAAAGTCCCAGCCCAGGGAGACGAAGCGGGTGGGACTCAGGTCGAGTATTTTCGGGCTGCAGTAGCGCCGGGCGGCCTCGTCGGCGAAGCCCAGGTTTTCGTACTGGCTGAAGTCCTCTTCCTCCTCGAAAGGAGAAGGAGGGACGGTGTCCTGCTGTTGGGCCGACGCTGCGAACGGGAGCAGTCCCAGCAGCAGGAGCCAAAGTTGGAATTTCTTCATAGTGGCAGATATCGTCTTCTCTATTTTTTAGTTTCCAGTCGTTTCCACACGTCGGTGCGGCCGAGGGCCTTCACACCCACGTAGCCGCGGATGTCGAGCGTGTTGTCGTCCTTCAGATTGATCACGCAGTTGTAGGTGCTGCCGTTTTCCGGGTCGTAGATGGTGCCATCGGTCCATTCGCCGTTTCCTTTGAACACGAAGTCCTTGAGCATGCGGTAGCCCTTGAGCGGCACGGTGCGCATGGATTCGTCGGGATTGTTCTTGTCCACCTTCGGCGCCTTGGTCACCGGGTCGATAGGCTCGCGCAGCCAGACGATCTTGCCGTAGTACTTGTCGGCGATCTTTTCAACTTTCACGCGTGCTTTGCCGTTGCTGGGTTCCCAGATGCCGATGAGTTTGTCGGCTGGCGACTGGGCGTGAAGGAAGGTGGCGAACAGGAGCGCCAGGAGGGAGAGGATGTACTTTTTTTGCATGGTATGATTTGGTTTATTTCGTTTGAAATTCTTTGAGGGCTGTCGGACAAAAGACAAGCCCAAACAAGGCTTTTGTTGCAAAATTGTCGCTTGCCAGTGGCCCGTATCAGGTAAAATCAATCCTTCACTTCAAGTTCAAACACCAGCTCGCATTTCACCGCGAGGTTGGCGTCCGAGTCTTTTTTTAGATTGATGTCGGCCACGCAGGTTAGGGCGGGTTGCTGGACAAGCGCTGCGATTTGTTCCTGTTCGGCGGCCACCTGGAGATCGGCGCTGTTTTGTCCGGCGGGGACGGGGTTGAGCACCGCGACTTTCTGCATGTCCGCTTGCGGGGCGGCCAGCTGCAGGGTGATTTCGCTGATGTCGTCCAGGGTAAGAGTATCGTTCTCTGCTGAGATGCGGGCAGAGACGAGCCGGGCCGATTTGATGGCGCTGCCGCTGTAGCCGCCCTGGCTGAGGAAGGCCTCCAGTTCCGAGCCAGCCAGGACGCCCTGGGCCGTGTTGGAGCCTTCAAAAAGGGGGCCTTCGGCAGTTAGCGTAATAGGAGCGGGTTTGAATTCAAGGGTGCTGACCTTGCCGCAGGAAGTGGCGGCGGCGATGGTCAAAAGTGTTGCTGCGAGCGGTAGAAGTCGTTTCATACAGTGAAAATTTTATTAATAACCAAGATGGTAGATTTTTGTTTTGGGGCGGCCTTTTTTTTCAAAAAGATGCTTCAGAGGAAGTAGACAAAAGCATAGCGCATGGTCCTGGAAGGCTTGCGACCATCAGGAATCAGCAAGCCCTTGAATTATGTCCGTTTTATACAATACCGGCATTTGCCTTGAGCCTACCTTTGTTACGGCACAAAAAATCAACATCATGGGCCACCTCAACAACAAAGACATCATTAGCGAATACCTGTCCGTCTTCCGCACCACCAGCACCGCGGAATTATTCAGGCGCTATATCGCTGAAAGCAACGTGGCACTGCGAAGCCACGTCGAGGTCTTACGGCAGGGCATTCCGGATTATTACCTGGAGGCGCAAGAGCTCATCGCTGAAGATGACAAGGTTGCAGTTCGCTTCACTATGCGTGGACAACATACCGGCGAACTGCTGGGCATACCAGCGACAAACAACGAGGTCATACTCAAAGGTATCATCATCTACGAAATGGAGAATGGCCTGATTGTGAACCAATGGCTGGAGGCAGACATGCCCTCCCTGATGCAGCAGATTCAGCCTGCACAGGTCGTCGAAAAATTTCACTCGAACTGATGTGTGTGCCAACACAAAACTTGGGGATTGCCTGGAACTCATCTTCCGCACCTCAAAAACCAAATCGAATATTTTGATTGCAGGGTTCGCATAATCGAATAAAAACGTAACCTGCTCATAACCAAAGGGTTTCCACCTGCGCTTCTCGCCTCCTGGACAGGGC
>JBEAYO010000414.1:0-3769 GCA_041159285.1 Bacteroidota bacterium
GCTTTAAATAAAGCCACGGGACTTCAGCTCGAGGTACTTGTTGATTGTATTCATGGAAAGCTCCTCCGGCCGGGTGAGCACAGTTTGAATGCCGTGCTGCAGCAGCACCTGCGCCATCGCCGATTTCTCAGCCAGGAAATTCCGGGCAACCGTCTGCGTATAAATCTCCTCAACATTCCGGGCAGCCTGGTCGGCAAAATCCCGGATTTCCGTGTTTTCAAAAAAGACGACGACCAGCAGGTGGAAATGATTGATGCGGCGCAACATCGGCAGCACCCGCTCCAGGGCATACCAGCTCTCGAAATTGGTGAACAGCAGCAACAAACTCCTGCCGTTGACCAACTTCCTGGCGATGTGGTACAAGAGTTCAAAATTCGCTTCCAACGGCCGCTCCTTTTCCCTGTACAGTGCCTCCAGGATCTGGTGCAGCTGGTCCGGCTTGTTGTCGGCCTTGATGGTCGTGCCCACCACATCGGAAAAAGTAATCAACCCGGCCTTGTCGTGCTTCCTCAGCACGATGTTGGAAAGCGCCAGCGAAGCATTAATGGCATAATCCATCAGGCTCAGCTCCGCAAAAGGCATCTTCATGGCCCTGCTCTTGTCAATCAGGCAATATACCTGCTGGGAGCGCTCATCCTCGTACTGGTTGACCATCAGACGGTTGGCCCTGCCGGTGGCCTTCCAGTTCAGACTCCTGTAATCATCCCCCCGCACATAGTTCTTGATTTGCTCAAACTCGTAACTGTGCCCGATGCGGCGGATGCGCCGCAAGCCCTGCATCGAATGGAATTGCTTGAAGGCCTGCAACTGGTATTTCTTCATCTGGACGACCGAGGGAAAAACGGGCACCTGCACCGGCTCTCCGCAGCGGAAACGCCGCTGCAGCAGTCCCAGCCGGCTGGAAACATACACATTGATGTGACCGAAATGGTATTCCCCCCGCACGACCGGCCGCAACTCATAGCTCAGCAGCGCCGTTTCCCCGCCTCTCAACGAGGCTTGCTGCCCGAAATCCCTTTTTTGAAACTGCTCCGGCAACTCATCAATGACGCTGAGGAAGACTTGCCGCTCACTGTGGTTCTCTATGGCTATCCCCACTGCATTGGCATCGCTCAGCGACAGCACCCTGGGAAGCCGGCGCTCCGCCGACAGCTGCATGCGCCGGTTGAATAGCATTCCCGCATCCACCAGGGTGAGCAAACAGGCCAGCTCGAACAGGGCTATGGCCACCGGAAACAGGAAGGAAAGGGCATAGCTGATTGCAAACACTACGGCCACCACTCCGAAAAGTGCGAAAAAACGGTTGGAGATGTAGAGGTTCTTCATGACAATCAGTGTTTGCAAAATAAAGGCCTGCCGCAATAGCCCTTTTGGCGAGGTGCCTTCCCGCAAATGACGCGCGGCTTGTGTAAAAAGCCCGAGCGGCTTATTCCGCCGGTGCCACACGGCTTCTGGGAAGGGCACGGGGCTGCGCCCCGCGCCCTTTTCAAAGCGGGGCACTGCGCCCAGGAGGCTTTTACGCAACTCCTCTCGGGGAATTATCAGCGCTGGCGAAACGAATTGCCCGGGTCTTTTGAGACAGCCCCGCACCCTTTTCAGAAGAGCGTTTATCGCCGAAGGGACTTTTAAACAGCCCCAAGTATGCTGTTGCTTCTAGCGGACCTTGCGCACGATAAAAAAACCATCGCTGCCCTGCGGCTGGTACAAGGGCATCAAAATCAAACCATCGTGCAGCGAGGCAACCGGTCCACGGACATCATCGGCCAGCACCTCCCCGCGCGAAACGGGCTGGAAATTACGATACCCAGGCCTCATCCTGAAACCGTCACCAGCCTGGATGGAATGCGCCTGCACCAACTCCGCCACGTTCGGCAGCTGCTGCGAATATTTCATCAAAATCTCATCGTGATGACTCTCCACATCCTCCGCCCGCACACAACCAATGGACCGCATGCAGTTGATGATGGCTGCTATGGAACGGTCAACCGACAAGGGATCGTCGTGCTGACCAGCCTCAAAGGCAGCACTGGCCACCGGCTTGCTGAAGTTGTGCTCGTTGAAATAATGCAGGGTGGTGCCATTGATGCCCCTCAACATGCCGAGTATGACAGGCGCATGCAGGCCGGCCGCAATCCGAAGACTCTCACTGCCATCGGTGGCTATGGCAAATATCCCCCCGTCGGCAGAAGTGGTGTGCAGATCCAGCAACACCACCCGCTCAGCACGGCTGGCCGCTATCTCCGCCTCCACCACGGACAGCAACTCCAGCAGCTCCAGATCCTCCGGCCCCGGCTGCCCGGGGCTGGCATCCCGCAAACGCCTGACGTTCTCCGGCGCCCACTGCCGGTTGAGATCCTTCTCCAGGAAACGCTTGCCTGCCTTCCAGGCCCTCAGGTTCCCGATCAAACCTACAAAATCGCCGCGAAAGACAAAGCCAGGATTGACCAGCGGCTCCCGGTCGAGCAGCTTAAAAACAGTGCGCAAGGCATCCACCCCGGCTGGCTCGTTGCCGTGCATGCCGGCGGTGCAAATGAATAAAGGCCCCTGCTCCTGACCTCCGTAACGCCCTATGACTCTCGCAGTCTCCTTCATAGCTCAAGCAAAATTGACATCCGGCGCAGCACACCTCCTTCAACAGGAGATCCTCGCCACTACCTCGTTTTTTTCCGCACTAAAATAAGCAAAAGCCATCTTAGGTGTATTATGTGCCATGCCATATTCTCCGTGAGCGCTGATGCCGATTACCCCGCCCAATCCCTTCACCTTCTGCTCCAGCACTGCAATGCCGCGACTCGCCGCCTCCACCGCCTCCCATGATCCGAAAAAATCGCATACCGTCTTGCTGAGCAAGACCTTCATGATGCTTTCTCCCCAACCCGTGGCAGATACCCCTCCCAGCGCATTGTCGGCATAGGCGCCGGCTCCCGCAATGGGGCTGTCTCCTACCCTGCCCTGCATCTTCCTGGCCGTTCCGCCCGTGGATGTGGCCGCTGCGATGTTGCCCTGCGAGTCCAGGGCCACTGCACCAACGGTGTCCCTCGGCGCCCCGTCGAAGGGATGATGCGTGCGGAAATCCGGATCCTGCAGGATTTGCCGGTAAAATGCCAATTCCCGCTCCGTGAGCAGGGCCTCCGGCGGCAGGATCTCAAATCCAGATTTTTTGGCAAATGCAAAGGCTCCCTCCCCCACCAGCAGACAGTGCTCCGTCGTCTCCATCACCCTCCTGGCTACGCTTACCGGATGCAGGACGTTCCGCAGCGCCGCCACAGCTCCGAGGGACAGGTCACGGCCGTCCATGATCATGGCATCGAGCTCTATTTCTCCCAGCTCATTCAAAAATGCACCCCGCCCTGCATCGAAAGTCGGATCGGACTCCAACAGGTTGACGGCTGCCTCTACGGCATCCAGCGCCGGAAGGCCCTCCAGCAGCTTAGGGTAAACCGACTCCACTGCCTGCCGAACCCCCGACAGGTGATCCGGCACGTATTCATCTGGAATGTTCCAGGCCCCGCCATGGACAATCAATCTTGGTTGCATCTCACGCTTTGTTAGTTGATTATTAGCAACTGTTTAACACCTCTTGCGGATGCCGCTGGCCTCCCGGAAAGGGCGCGGGGGTGTGTAAAAAGCCCTGGCGGCTGGTTCCTCCGGTGCCGCAAGGCTTCCGGAATGGGCGCTCGGCGGGCCATAGGCCCGCCGAGCGCCTGAAAACCCCTTCCCGGCCGCCAGATGAATCAGGTAAAACCGGCCTTCCGCGACGCAGCTCAGG
>JBEAYO010000415.1:0-3766 GCA_041159285.1 Bacteroidota bacterium
GGCCACAGCCCCGCCGAGCGCCCTTTCCGGAAGCCGTGCGGCACCTGCGGAACCAGCCGCAGGGACTTTTTACACAACCCCTAAAATATTTTAGGCGCGCGGGGCTTCGCCCAGCGCGCCTTTTGCGAGAAGGCGCCTCACCAAAGGGGCTTTTGAGACAGCCTCGCGCCCTTTCCGACAGCTCGGCAGCACCGATTGAATCAGCCGCAAGGACTTTTTACTCGACCCCGGGCTTTTGAGGTAAGCTCCTCCAAATTCAAACACAATCAACCATTATTGACAACATCCCTAAATGGTATCAGACCTTTTCCGTAACTTTGCTGTTTATTGTTGAAAAGTCTTTGCATGACAGCAAGAAATGAAGAAACCGTCATCCAGGAAGTAAAAAACATTTTTGCCCGACACCTGGAACAAAACGCATTTCGCAAAACGCCGGAGCGCTTTGCCATCCTCGAAGAAATTTACCGCCGGAACGACCACTTCGACGCGGAAGCCCTGTACATCCACATGAAAAACCAAAGCTACCGCGTCAGTCGGGCTACCGTTTACAACACCCTGGAACTGCTGGTAAACTGCGACCTGGTGAAACGACACCAGTTCGGCAAAAACCTGGCCCTGTACGAGAAATCCTACGGCTACAAACAGCATGACCACCTCATCTGCAACAACTGTGGCAGAGTCTTCGAGTTCTGCGACCCCCGAATCCAGCAAATCAAGAGCACCATGGGCGAACTGCTGAAGTTCAATGTCACCCTGCACGCGCTGAACCTTTACGGAGACTGCAATGGCGCCTGCGAAAAAACTCAAAAAGCGGAATAGGCTCGCTCTGGAACCTACCAGCCAATTTCCACAATGTCAAATAAACTCATCCTAATAAAAAATGGCAATTGACGCGATACTAGGTCTCCAGTGGGGAGATGAAGGAAAGGGAAAGATAGTTGACTATTTAGCGGACCGCTATGATATCGTCGCCCGCTTCCAGGGTGGTCCCAATGCCGGACATACCCTGCGCTTCGACGGCAAGAAATTCGTCCTCCACACAGTGCCATCCGGCATCTTCCGCCCCAACCTCATCAACCTCATCGGCAATGGCGTAGTCATAGACCCCATCACCCTTCGAAGGGAACTCGAAAGCCTTACAGCCGCAGGCTTCGGTTACGAGGGCCGCCTGCTGGTCGCCAAAAAAGCGCACCTCATCCTGCCCACGCACCGCTACCTGGATGCAGCTAACGAAGCTGCCAAAGGCGTGGAGAAAATAGGCTCTACCCTCAAGGGGATAGGTCCCACCTACATGGACAAAACCGGCAGGAACGGGCTTCGCGCCGGCGACACCCTGGCTCCGGACTTCCGAAGCCGCTACGAGGCGCTCCGCCAAAAACACCTCGGCCTCCTCAAGGCCCTGCCCGAGGTGGACTTCAACCTGGAACAGGAAGAGCAGCGCTGGTTCGATGCAATAGAGGCCCTGAGGACGCTCGAGCTGACTGATGGCGAGTACTTCATCAATGAACAGCTCGCCAGGGGCAAAAACATCCTGGCAGAAGGAGCGCAGGGCTCCATGCTGGACATCGACTTCGGCACCTATCCCTATGTCACTTCCTCTAATACCGTCACGGCTGGTGTTTGCAGCGGACTGGGAGTGTCACCCCGCAACATCGGCGAGGTCATAGGCATCACCAAGGCCTATTGCACCCGCGTTGGGGGCGGCCCCTTCCCCACAGAGCTGACTGATGAAACCGGTGAGCGGCTCCGCAGCGAGGGAGCTGAGTTCGGCGCCACCACCGGCCGGCCTCGCCGCTGCGGCTGGCTGGATCTTCCCCAGCTGAAATACACCATCATGCTCAACGGCGTCACCCAGCTGGTAGTCACCAAAATTGACGTCCTCAGCATCTTCGATGAAATCAAGGCGGCCACCCACTACTACTACGACGGCGAAAAACATACGGAACTCCCCTACGACCTCTGCAGCGTGCCGGTAGCGCCCGACTACAAATCCTTCATGGGCTGGGAGCAGTCCCTTACCGGCATCACCAGGTTCGACGAGCTGCCCCATGCTGCCAGCTCATTTATTCAGTTCGTGGAGGAATACCTCGGCGTGCCCGTCACCATCATCTCCACCGGACCGGAGCGGTCCAGCCTGCTCCTCCGCTGACAGTAGGGAGGGGAGAGGATTTTAGGAGACTGTATCAAAAGGCACCTGGCGAGGCCCTTTCCCGGGGCCAAGCAGCGCCGGCGAAACGTGTTGCTGGTTCTTTTGAGACAGCATCTTTGTCGGGCGAAGCTCCGAACACCCTTTGCGAGATGGCACTCCGCATGTGCCTTTCAAGACGGCCTTTCCCGGAAAGCCGGCCGGCGCCAGCGCCACTCTCAGCCCGCGACCAGTTAAAACCTCCAATCCTATCGCTGCATGATATACCAATTGCGCAAACCCGACCGCCGTTTAGCGGGGGATGTTTACCTCGACGGCTCAAAAAGCATCAGCAACAGGGCCCTCATCATCAGAGCCCTGTGCAATCGCCATTTTGAAATCCACCGCCTGTCCACCTCGAGGGACACGCAAACCCTCCAGGCCTTGCTGGCCAGCACCGACGCCGTGCTGGATGCAGGTGCAGCCGGCACGACCTTCCGCTTCCTAACTGCCCTGCTGGCCGCACGACCCGGCAGCCAGATCCTCACCGGAACGGAGCGCATGAAGCAGCGGCCCATCGGCGTGCTGGTAGAAGCGCTTCGCCAACTGGGCGCGCGGATTGACTACCTCGAAAAAGAAGGCTACCCCCCGCTCCACATCCACAGCCCGGAGGCACTCGGCACCCGCCATCCGGTGCTCTCAGTGCCGGCCGGCACCAGCAGCCAGTATCTGTCCGCCCTGCTGATGATAGCCCCGGCGCTTCCGGCCGGCATGGAACTGCACCTGGAGGGCAACCTGGTGTCTCGCCCCTACCTGGAAATGACCCTCCGCATGATGGAGTACTTTGGCATCAGCCATACCTGGGAGGGGCCGGTGATCAGGATACCCCCCCAGGCATACCAACCCCGGGAATTCACGGTGGAGGCCGACTGGTCGGCAGCTTCCTACTACTACGCCATGGCGGCGCTGTCCGAATCCTGCGAGCTGCGGCTCCACGGACTTTTCAAGGACAGCCTGCAGGGCGATTCCGTCTTGCCGGAGATGATGCAGCACTTTGGGGTGAGGACGGCTTTTGTCGGGGAAGGGCAGTTGCTGTTGACGCGGGAGGAGCCTGCAAAGCCCTATTTCGAATGGGATTTCCTGCCCTGTCCGGACCTTGCCCAAACGGTTTCCGTACTTTGCGCAGGACTGGGTGTGCATGGACTTTTCACGGGGCTTGAGACCCTCCGCATCAAGGAAACGGACAGGATATCGGCACTTCAACAGGAGTTGGCAAAGGTGCAGGTGTACTTGTCCATGCTGCCGGCCCGTTTTTTAAAAAAGGCGAACCGCGAGTTCTTCCACCAGGAAGGCAAGGCTGTCATGTCGGAACAGCTGGTATTCGGCACTTACGAAGACCATCGCATGGCGATGTCGCTGGCCGCGCTGGCCATGCTGGGAGAGGTGGGTATCCGGCAGCCGGATGTGGTGTCGAAATCCTATCCGGCGTTCTGGGAGGACTTGCGAAGGCTTGGTTTCCAGTTGAGAGAAATGTAGTGAGATTAGCAGATTTGGGGTTGTTCCAAAAGCCCCCTCGGTGAGATAACCCCTTGTGAAAAGGGCGCGGGGCTGTCTCAAAAGACACTTTGGCGAGGCGCCTTC
>JBEAYO010000416.1:0-3764 GCA_041159285.1 Bacteroidota bacterium
TCGCTGGCCTTTTCGAAGCGCATGAGCCCGAAGTCGCTGGGCAGCCAGAGGTAGCCTGAGCGGTCGGGATAGACAGCGTGCAGCTTGTCGTTGGACAAGCCGTCGGCGGTGGTGAAAATGCGCTGTTCCCCCGTGGCGGGGTTCCAGCGGATCAGTCCATTGCCATGAGTGGCCATCCAGAACAGGCCGCCCTCGTCGCGGTGGATGTGGGTGATGAAGCTGAAGTTGTCATCGGCACCGGGTTTCCAGGCGACCTGGAGGACCTTGCCGTCATCGCCGAGTTGAAGGAGACCCTGGGAGGTGCCTGCCCAGAGCCGGTCCCCGTCCTGGAACAGCGAGCTTACTATTCCTCCGCTAATGCCGGCATGCAGCATGCGGCCGCTGGCCGGGTCGAGGCGGAAGAGGCCTTTGTCGGTGCCGGCGAGGAGTTGTCCGCCGGCCGTTCGGAGGATGGAAAACACGAAGTCGGGTTGTTGCTCGAAGGGAAAGCTTTCCCTGCTGCCGTTGCCGCCCAGGCGCAGCAGCGGTTTGCGGTGGCCGGAGGTCCAGCAATCCTGGCCTTCGGCCAACAGGGCCAGGCCGATGTTTTTGAAGGGGAAATCGAACAGGGAGGAGGAGCCGTCGGCGAGGTTGACCAGTTGGGCGTTTTGGTAGCTGTTGACAAGCAGCCCGCCGCGATGGAAGGCGATGCCCCGGGTGCTGTGTCCGGGCATGCTGCCGTCCAGGTACCGGTCGAAGGGCAGGTTGGGGCGCAGCACCAGGCGAATGATGCCGTCGTCGGTGGTGGTCCACACTCCCCCTTCGCGGTCATAATAAAGGGGGTTCATGGAGCCGATATAAGGATGCAGACGGGAGATGTTGAAAAGCAGGGGGGCGGTATGGAAGCCGAGGAATAGGCTGTCCTGCCATAGGGAGTGGTAGAGCCAGTAGCCTGACCTTTTTCCGATGGCAGAGATGATGAAATCATGCTGCCAGGAGCTTTGGGGCGGGGTGCCGGTCTGGCTATAGGTGATGTGGCTGCCCTGGGTGGTGAAGAGCAGGTAGCGGTCCACTTCTGGCCGGTCTTGCAGTCTGGTTGCCACCCACAGGCTCAGGTCTTGTTCGACCCAGACGTTGCGGATGCGGAAATCCCGCACGTCGAAGCTGCTGGTGATTTCTCCGCGTGCATTCACCAGCCTGAGAGTTTGTCCGTCGATGTCCCACAGGCCTGCCTTTGCAGGAAGCCAATCGCCCAGCTCCTGGCCTGCTGCGGCGCGGAAGACCATTTGCCAGCTGCCGTCGTAGCGGTATGCTTCCCTGCCGGTGCCGAGCCAGATGCTGCTGTCGAGCTGGTATAACAAAAACTGATTGTCGTCTTCCGGGATGGCAATGGGCTGGTCCTTTCCGAGGAAGACATGCAGGGGACTGAGCCTTTGGGTGGCAGGATCGAGGATGTCTATCGTGAAAAGGCTGTTTTCGAATTTCACCAGCCAGATGTTGCCCGCCTTGTCTTCCGCCATTCGCGTGATGAAGGCTTTTCCGAGCTGCTTGTTGACCACGTCCACTTTCCGGAAGGAGAAGCCGTCGAAGGTGAAGAGCCCGGATTTGGAGCTCATCCACATCAGGCCGTTGCGGTCCTGGAGCAGGGCGAAGAGGTTGCGGTCCGGCAGGCCATCCCTGTGGTTCCAGCGGTAGCTGTCCAGGTGGTAGCCGAAGGGCGACAGTCCCCGGGACGTGACCTCGTCGAGGAAGGGCAGGCGCTGGGCGGCTACCGGCAGTTGCAGGGTCTGCAAGAGCAGGACCGCCAGCAAAAACCGGCGCTGGAGGTAGTACAAGAGCGTGTTGGTCGTCATTTTCTTTGGTATGTCGTTTTTTTTTTGAAAGCCCGCTACAGTGTTTATTCAAATATGCCGGCCCTTCAGGCCTCTGAGACCGGCCGCGTGTTGCCGAGGGGCTGCACCCCTCGCTGGCGCATGCCGGCCCTTCAGGCCTCTGAGACCGGCCGTGTGTTGCCGAGGGGCTTGCATCCTCGCTGGCGTATAGGCCTGCGAGGTTGAGGGATGGAGCCCCTCCGCGCGGTCCGGTTACTCAAACCCAAAGCCCTGAAGGGGCGACATATGTCAACGAGGGGTGCAGCCCCTCGGCAAGCATTGCGCAGGTGTCAAAGCCCTGAAAGGGCGGCATACAAAGCATCAGTTCCAGCAAGCGCAAAGCGCTGCGTTTCCTGTGGCCATGAACTTGGAAACATGTTCCTGTCCAGCTTCCGATACACACCCCGGACGCGCCGTTTCTTTTGATTTTAACCTGTTGCCCTGTAGTATTAAACAAATATAGTGTCCTACCGCTTCCCAAGCGCTTTTCGAAGTCTCGAAAGCCCTCCCAAGGCCTCACTTTTCGGATTTGAAACCAAGATTTTCGGAATAGTTACATAGGAACACGCACACCTTTGCGGTGTCCGGTTATGCTGCATTCCAGCAGGTCCGGCAGTATGGAAAAAGCCTCCGTAGTGACCTGCCGGAATGTCGCAACCAACAGTTTTATATTTTTAAACATAAAAAAAAAGAAGATGAAACGCAACTCACTACTCTTGTTCCTGCTCGTTGCCTTGTCAACGAGCCTTACCGCCCAGAACAGCTCCCGCATCAGCATCCAGGGCACCCTGCGGGACGGGGCCGGCGCCGCCGTGCCCAACGGCCTCCAGCCCATCACCTTCAAGCTCTTCAGCACCACCTCCGGCGGCACGGCCATTTGGGAAGAGCAGGCCGACGTCAATGTGACAGGAGGCATCTACACCCACCTGCTGGGCAGCATCAACCCGCTGTCCCCATCCTTGTTCAGCCAAACCGTGTACGTAGGCATCATCATCAACGGTAAGGAGCTGCTGCCCCGGACCGAGCTGACATACTCTCCATACACCTTGTTTACCCAAGCCGCCGGCAACGGGGTGCCGGCCGGATCCGTCATTTCATTCATTGGCAGCACCATCCCCAGCGGCTGGCTATTGTGCAACGGACAAGCCCTTTCCTCTGCGGATTATCCCGAGCTGTTTTCTGTATTGGGTACTGTTTTCGGAGATGGATCCGCGGGTATCAACGGTGGGGCAGGCAAGGACTTCAACCTGCCCGACTACCGGGGAGAGTTCCTTCGCGGCCTGGATGAAGGCAGGGGAGTGGATGCTAACAGGACGCTCGCCCAGGCTCAACCCGCAGGTACAAAACTCCCTTCAACTCCCTTCACAGGTACAGCCAATTCCGCGGGGGCTCATTCTCATACCCTACAAGGAAGTTTTGGATCTTTATCTATGAATCACACTACTACGACCAATGTTGCATTTGGGTCAAACGACTATGGGGCACTATCTCCTGGCATTATTGAAAGCTCCGGTGCCCATACCCATACCGTCACGCTAAATGGTGGGGGCGATTCTGAGACCAGGCCCCGGAACAGGGCTGTACGCTACATCGTCAAGTATTGAGTTACAAACAGTCATTGACTGTCCGTCTGCCTTATCGAATGAATAAAAAAATAGGGTATGCCCGGGATGCGGTTCCTATGGCATCCGGGAAAATAAAATCTAATATGATGAAAATGAAAATACTTTTCCTTACGGGATTGGCGTGGCTGTTCGCGGCACGAGCCATGGCGCAGTCCTCTCAGGAATGTGTCATCACGGACGGGCTGGACATCGCCTTTTCCGAGGTGAACTTCAACTATGGCAGCAATGCCCGGGCGTTCAGCCTGCAGTTCCGGTCGAGCCTGATCTGCGGGCAGCCCTTCACGGGATC
>JBEAYO010000417.1:0-3756 GCA_041159285.1 Bacteroidota bacterium
TTTTCAGGGGCCGGGGCGCAGCCCCGCTCCCCTTCCGGGATGCCAGCGGCATCTGCAAGGGGTGCTAAACAGTTACGTCTTATTTAGGAAATGCGAAAATAAAGACTTCACCGGTTTTTTTCACAGCAAAGCGAGGGGAGGTCTATTTTTTATTACTTTTGAAATGCAATTTGTTTGAGGTCAATTTTTAACGCCAACAACGATCAATAGCCCAGCTTCCTTGCAACAACTACATCCAACCCCCGACTACAGCACCTATGCCGACGTCGTCCTGCCACTGGCAGTGATGAAGCCCTACACCTATGCCGTGCCCAGGGAACTCGCCGGCAACCTGCAAGCCGGCATGCGCGTGGAAGTCCAGTTTGCCAGCAATAAATTATATGCCGGCCTGGTGCTGCGCGTGCACCAGGATGCCCCCTCCCACCGCACGAAGGAAGTGTTGTCCGTCATAGATGAAGTCCCCCTGCTTAATGAAACAACTATCCAGTTCTGGCAGTGGCTCGCCGCTTACTATTGCTGCACGCTCGGAGAGGTGATGGAGGCTGCCCTGCCTGCCGGGCTCAAACTTGCCAGCGAGAAAAAGCTGGTGCTTCACCCCGACTACGATGGCGACGTCAGCGGGCTGAGTGACAAGGAATACATGGTGGTGGAGGCGCTGGGCCTGAGGGGTACCGTCACGGTGGATGACGTGCGTAAAATACTCAATCAGAAGGCGGTCATCCACATCATCAAGCGCCTTTTCGACCGCCAGATACTGAATATCCACGAAGAGCTGGATGAGAAATACAAGCCCCGCAAGGTGGCCTGCGTTCGCCTTGCGGCTACCTACCGCCTTCAGCCGGAGCTTCTCTCATCGGCATTTGACCTGTGTGCCCGCGCGCAGCGGCAGACCGAAGCCCTGCTCGGCTTCGTACAGCTCGGCCGGCAGCAGCGCAGCGCCGACGGGGGAATCCTGCGCTCCGAGCTGTACCAGGCGGCCGGCGTCGATGCCGCGGTGCTGTCCGCCATGGCTAAAAAGGGCATATTCGAGCTGTACGAGCGGGAGGTGAGCCGGCTGGGTGGCTACGAGGAGGAGCTCAGCGCGATGCAGGAGCTGTCGGCGCAACAGATCCGTGCCCTGGCGGAAATAAAATCGCATTTCTCCAGCGAAAAGGTCGTGCTGCTGCACGGCGTCACCGGCAGCGGCAAGACGCGCGTTTACATCGAGCTGATCCGGGAGGCCCTCGACCGCGGAGAACAGGTGCTGTACCTGCTGCCCGAGGTGGCCCTCACCACCCAGATTATCAGCCGCCTGCAGCTGGTGTTTGGAGACCGCATCGGTGTTTATCACCACCGCATTGAAAACAATGCCAGGGTGGAGCGCTGGCTCTCCGTGGGCCCCGCAGGCGAGATGCGACCGGACGGGGACGGCAGCAATTTTTGCATCCTGGGGGCTCGTTCTTCTTTGTTCCTGCCCTTTGAGCGGCTGGGCCTGGTCATCGTGGATGAGGAGCACGACAGCTCCTACAAGCAGAGCGAGCCGTCTCCCCGCTACCACGGCCGCGATGCCGCCATATACTTGGCCCACCTGCATGATGCCAGGGTGCTGCTCGGCACTGCGACCCCCTCCATCGAGAGCTATCAGAACGTCCGCACAGGCAAATACGGGTTGGTGGAGATGCCGGAGCGCTTCGGCGGCCTGCAGCTTCCGGAGATAGTGGTCGTGAACATTGGGGAGGAGGCGAAGCGAAAGACCATGCAAAGCCACTTTACCAGCAGATTGCTCGACGAGCTCAAGGCCACTCTGTCACGGGGTGAGCAGGCTATTTTGTTCAAAAACAGGCGGGGATATGCGCCGACCCTGCGCTGCGCCAGCTGTGGCTGGCATGCAGAATGTGTCCATTGCGATGTGAGCCTGACCTACCACAAGCTCCGCAACAATCTGCTGTGTCACTACTGCGGCTACCAGGCGGACATGGCCAAGTCCTGTCCTGCCTGCGGCAATGCAGACATGAAGTTGCAGGGATTTGGCACTGAAAAGATAGAGGACGAGCTCAAGATCTTCCTGCCGGATGCCCGAATCGGCAGGATGGACTACGACAGTGTCCGGAGCAGAGACGCGCATGCCCGCATCATCAATGATTTCGAGGAAAAGCGGCTGGATGTGCTGGTCGGCACGCAGATGGTCACCAAGGGGCTCGATTTCGAGAATGTGGGTCTGGTGGGGGTGGTAAGTGCGGATCAGCTATTGCAGTACCCTGACTTTCGGGCTGCTGAACGCGGATTTCAAATGATGGTCCAGGTGGCGGGGCGTGCCGGCCGCAAGGGGAAGCGAGGCACGGTCATCGTGCAGGCCATGGATGTTGCGCACCCGGTGCTGAAGGAAGTGGTGGACCACGATTTCCGCGCTTTTTTCGACCGCGAGATCTTAGAGCGCCGGACCTTTGCCTATCCTCCCTTTTCAAGGTTGATTAGGATCACGCTAAAGCATAAGAAGCCGGATATCCTGAACCGGGGTTGCCAGGCATTTGCCGGGGTGTTAAAAGGCAAGCTGGGGGAGCGCGTCATGGGGCCTTCCATTCCATCGGTGGGGCGGGTGCGGGGGCAGTTCCTGCTGGACTTGCTGATAAAAATGGAGATGGATCCGCGCGTCTGGGTCATTGCCAAGCAGCAAATTGTGCGGGCCACGGAGGAGATGCAGCACGAGAAAGGTTTTTCCAATATCCGGGTAGTGGTGGACGTGGATCCCGTTTGAGGCCTGGGTGGGGGAGGGGCATACGGCGCGAAGCCCCGCGCGCCATCCAAGGAAGGGCACCCTGTCAGTTTTTTTTGAGACAGCCTCCGAACGGCTTTTCCTGGGGAGGGCAATCTGCAGGAAGCTGTTGGGGCAGGTAAAATAAAAAAGCCCGGGGCGAGTCATCACCCCGGGCTTTTTATTAGAAATAAGAAAAACTATCGCTTGCTGACGCGCACAGTGGAGACCACCTTGCCATTCTGATCCATGATCTGAACCAAGTACATGCCACCGGGCAGGTCGCTGACGTCATAGCGCTCACCGCGCTGTATGTTTTCGAACATTTTAAGTTTCCTTCCCACCAGGTTGACGATGGCCACTTGTCCAATGTTGTCCACATTGTCGAAACTAATGTAATCAGTGGCCGGGTTGGGATATACGGTGATTTTCGGATTTTGAGGTCCATCCACATCCGGGCTTCCTGCGCCGAGATGGGCCAGGGTCACGAAAATCAACAGGAAGGAACGTATAATTTGTTTCATGCAAATTCTGTTAAAGAAAAATAATGCCGCAAAATAAAACAAAAATGCGTACGGTTCAAGTGCGCAGTAGTTTATTTATCAAAATTTTAACGCGGCGCGGATAATTTTTCTTTGCCTGAGTCGGCTGTGCAAGCAAAAGACCAGATTCGACCGAAGGGGTAGGGGGCGGTCGGACGATTTTTTGTCTTGCCCAAAAATGAAAGTTAAAAAGCTTGCCGCATTGATGCCGCCCCACCCCCCTTTTGAAAAGCTTGCGGGGCACAGGCCCGCCGAATGCCCTTCCTTGAGAAACGCAGCAAACGCGGGGCTTATTCGCAAGGCCTTTTCGGCCAGCTTCATTTTCAGGCCCGGGCCGATTCAAATTACAGAAAGACCCATTAAGGCGGGTTGCACTTACAAAATATTGTTCCTACCTTTCGGGCGTTTTCGAAATATCAGGCTTTGGTTTGGTGTTTTTTTGATAGAAAGAGGAAGGGGCAGCATTCTTTATTGAAAAGGGCG
>JBEAYO010000418.1:0-3745 GCA_041159285.1 Bacteroidota bacterium
GGGAAGGGGGGGCACCGATGAATAAATTTCAAAAGTGCACCGGGTCTTTTAGACAGCCTCTTTTCAGTAAGGGAAAAATGGCCGAGCAGGGTTCCGGCTGCAGTTAGCCTATGGAAATACTCGGCTCAATCATACTCATTTTGCTATTTATAGATACTCGGTTTTAATACTACTAAAAATGAAATTGTTTAGCACCCCTTGCAGATGCTGTTTGCCTCCCGGAAAGGGCGGCGCGCCTAAGCACACTACCGACCGCCCTGGAAGGCAGGCAGAATCGAATGAATTTTAATTGCTTTTGTCTATAAATGTAAAAATCCATTGATAATACTATGAAATTATTCACCATCCAGAGAGTCCTGATCCTTTTTGCAGGCATACAGATGATTGCCTCCTGTGGAGAAAAGGCCACCCGCTTCGAAAGGCTGTCCTCCGAAGTCACTGGCATTGACTTTGTAAACGAAGTGATAGAAAAAGACTCCTTTAACATCCTCCACAACGAATACATGTACAACGGAGGCGGCGTGGGCGTGGCAGACCTCAACAACGACGGCCTCATGGACCTCGTCTTTACCGGCAACAAAGTCACCACCCGCATTTACCTCAATCAGGGAGGATTCAAATTCCGAGACATCACCGGGCAATTCAAAGGCATCTCCAGCAAACAGTGGATCAGCGGGGTAGCCGTCACTGACATCAATGCCGACGGTTGGGTGGACCTGTACTTCACCTCCACGCTCAGCAACGACAGCCTGCTGCGCAAAAACCAACTCTGGGTCAACCAGGGCCCCGGCCCCGACAGCCTGCCCGCTTTCCTGGAAAAAGCGGAGGAATACGGCATCGCAGACATGGGCTACTCCATGCACGCCACCTTTTTTGATTACGATCTCGACGGCGACCTGGACCTCTACGTCCTCAATAACATCGTGAGCAAGGAGGTCCCCACCAACTACCGCCCAAAAATCACGGACGGTAGTTCCATTAATAACGACCGGCTCTACCGCAACGAGGGAAATGGCCGCTTTACCGACGTGACCATCCCCGCCGGCATTGTCTATGAAGGTTTCGGCCTCGGACTGGCCATCGGAGATGTCAACAAAGACGGATACCCTGACATCTACGTCTCCAATGACTATATCTCCAACGACCTGCTCTATATCAACCAGCAAGATGGAACCTTCAAGAACCAAATTAAGGAATACATGTCCTACCAGTCCCGCTTCTCCATGGGCAATGACATGGCGGACATCAACCACGACGGCAACCTCGACATCATCACGATGGACATGATGCCGGAGCAGTATTTCCGAAAAAAACAAACCATCAACGGCAACAGCTACAATGTCTATGTTTACAATGAGAAATACCAGTATGAAACCCAGTACGTACGCAATATGCTGCAGCTGCACAATGGCTTCATAGACGGGAAAATGCTTCCTTTCAGTGAAGTGGGGCAACTGGCCGGGGTTTATCAGACCGAGTGGAGCTGGTCACCCCTGTTTGCAGATTTTGACAATGACGGCGACCGCGACCTGTTCATCACCAATGGTTTTCCCAAGGACCTTACCGACAAGGACTTTACCAACTACAAAGCCCAGATGTACGGCTACCTGGCCGGCGACTACGACGTCATCCCCCGCATTCCCATCGTGAAGGTGTCCAACTATGCCTTTGAGAACCAGGGAGAGCTGCGGTTTGTCAACCAGGCAAAGGCCTGGGGCATGGAGATTCCCTCCTTTTCCAATGGCGCCGCCTTTGCCGACCTCGACAACGACGGGGACCTGGATTATGCGGTCAACAATATCAACGACGAGGCATTTGTTTACCGCAACAATTCCCGCTCAGCCTCATCCGAGGAACCGGCGGATCACCTTCGCCTCGTCTTGAAGGGCAGCGGGCAAAACACCCTGGCGCTTGGGGCTAAAGTCTCCCTTTGGAAGGATGGCCGACTGCTTTATCAAGAGCATCACCTCAGCCGGGGTTACATTTCCTCGGTGGATCCCGTGATGCACTTCGGCCTTGGGAAGTGCGACAAGATAGACTCCTTGCGGATCATCTGGCCGCAGGGCAGGACCAGTACGCTGCTGATGGGGCTGGAGCCCAATCAGACCGTCGTGGCCCAGGAGTCGGACGCAAAGCCCTTTGCCTGGAAGGGAATGCCGGTGGCATCAGGGGGGAAGCGCTTGTTCCAGGAAGTGGAAGGTGCCCTGGCCTATGCCCATGTGCAGGAGGACTTCAACGACTTTTTTCAAAACCAGCGCATCATCCAGCATAAATTCTCACAGGTAGGGCCTTGCATGGCCAAGGGGGACCTGGACGGTGACGGCGCGGATGACTTGCTCATCGGTGCTTCCCTGCAGTCACCCGCTGCGGCCTTCCTCAGAAAAGGCGATTCGTTTATCAGCACAGACCTGCCCGGCCTCACGGGTGGCCGTTCCCTCCTGGAGTCAGACCTGGCGCTGGTGGACATTGACGGGGACGGGGACAATGACGTCATTGCCGTGGCAGGCGGGTATGCCAATGAGCAGGAGGCGGATTACAAGCACCTGTTGTATCTCAACCAGGGCGGAAGTTTTGTGGCGGCTGAGTTGCCCCTGCCGCAGTTTCCCGCCTCTGTGGTGAGGGCCTTTGATTACGACCGCGACGGGGACCAGGATCTGTTCATCGGGGCCAGGGTGCTTCGCGGCAGTTTTCCCAAGGCGCCGGCGTCCTGGCTGTTGAAAAACGAAGGAGGGCAGTTCACCAGGCAGAATGCCCAGTCCCTGGAACTGGGTATGGTGACCGATGCGGTTTGGAGCGACATGGATGGGGATGGCTGGAAGGACCTGATTGTCACCAGGGAGTGGAACACCCTGGCCCTGGTTGAAAACAAAGCAGGAAAGTCGATGGAAATCAGCCCGTTGAAAGACTTAGAGGGCAAGTCCGGATTTTGGTATTGCGTGATGGCTGGAGACTTCAACGGCGACGGCCGGGAGGATTACCTGGCGGGGAACCTGGGTGACAATCACCGCTTCAACGTCAGCGATGAATATCCCTTGCAGGTGTATTCACTGGACATCGACAACAACGGAGTCATTGACCCGCTGATGGCGGGCTATTGGAAAGACCGTGAGGGAGAGATGCAGGAGTATCCGGTGAATTACCTGGACGAATTGTCTGCGCAGTCGCCGCTTTTCCGCAAGAAGTTCACCAGCTACACGAAATTCAGTTTCGCCACGGTGGACAGCCTTTTCAACCGTTCGGAGCTGAAGGAAGACCAGGTCAACCGCGTGAATACCACATCCACTTACATCATCTGGAATGAACCAAATGGGCTTCGCTGGGAGCAGCTTCCTGCCCTGGTGCAGGCAGCGCCGGTCCGCAAGATCCTGGTGCAGGATTTGAATGGCGACAAGCTGCCGGATGCACTGCTTGTGGGCAATGATCATTCTTTTGATGTTTCGACGGGATACTATGATGCGAATCGGGGTATTTGCCTGATGAACAGGGGAAAGGATGGTTTTGACGTATTGCCGGCCTCGCAGAGCGGGTTGGGTTTCAGGGGGCAGGCAGAGGCCGTCCAGTACTTTGAGGGAGATAAGCCACTGCTGGTGGTAGGCTTCAACCGCGGGCCTGCCAGGGTTTATAAAAAAGAATAAAGCCGGCAACCAGGTCGCCTTGGAGGCTGTCTCAATAGACCCGGCAATTCGTTCGGCCGGGCTTTGGCGAGCTGGCTTCAGCTGTGCTCAGCCACCACGGCTAACGGCGC
>JBEAYO010000419.1:0-3745 GCA_041159285.1 Bacteroidota bacterium
CCCCGCCGGGAAGGGTTTTTCAGGGCGCGGGGCGCAACTCCGGGTCCTTTTAACAAGAGGATGCCTCGTCGAGAGGTCCTTTGAGATAGTCTCAAGGGGGATTTTAGGGCGATCGGCATCTGTGGAACGCTTTGCCGGCTCTTTTGAGACAGCCTTCGCACTTCCCGGGCAAGTGGGACAGCCTTAAAAATGGCACACCGCCAGCTGCAAGGGCTCTTCCATCCGCAAAGCAAGCTCCCGCAAATTAAGTTCAATTTGAAGAAATACAGAAAACCAAAAAATAAATCTGCCACTTTTAACAGATAGGCTTTAAATTGTGACGCATTTAAATCATCACCGCCCTCATGAAAAAGCTCCTTTCATCTCTTTGCCTGCTGCTGCTGCCAGCCCTGGCCCAGCTCCAAACCCTGACCTTTCCCGTTCAGCCCGTCCCCTTCACCGACGTGAAGATCTCGGACCGCTTCTGGCTGCCACGCGTAGAAACCGTAAAAAACATAACCATCCCCTACGCTTTCGACCAATGCGAAAAAACAGGCCGCATCAAAAACTTCGAAATCGCCGGCGGGCAGCAAACCGGTTCCTTCTGCTCCCAGTACGCCTTCGACGACTCCGATGTGTATAAAATCATCGAAGGCGCGGCCTATTCCCTCCATGTCCGGCCCGACACGGCCCTGGAAGCCTACGTGGACCGCCTCATCGACAAAATCGCCGCTGCCCAGGAACCCGATGGCTACCTCTACACCTGGCGCACCATCTACGACCGCGAAAAATCTGCCGGTGCCGTCAAGGAAGCCACTGAAAGCCAGTTCCACCGAGGCAGCGACACCCGCTGGGAGCGCGAGGACCAGCACAGCCACGAACTTTACAACGTGGGACACCTCTACGAAGCCGCCGTGGCCTACTACCAGGCCACCGGCAAGCGCAAGCTCCTGGACGTGGCCCTGAAAAACGCCGACCTCGTGGACAAGAACTTCGGGTGGGGGAAGCTGGAAAAAGCCACCGGCCACCAGGAAATAGAAATCGGCCTGGTGAAATTGTTCCGGCTCACCGGCGAGCGCCGCTACCTGGATTTGGCCAAATTCTTCCTCGACGTCCGGGGCTATGGCGAGGCCTACATGCAAAACCATCAAAAGGTGAAGGACCAGCGGGAAATTGCCGGCCATGCCGTCCGCGCCTGCTATATGTACGCCGCCATGGGAGACGTCACGGCCTGCACCGGCCATGATGAATATATGCCGGCGCTAACGGCACTCTGGGAGGACGTGGTAGGAAAAAAGATGTACCTGACCGGGGGAATTGGCTCGGCCGGCAGCAACGAGGGCTTCACGGAGGCCTACGACCTGCCCAACTACAGTGCCTATTGCGAGACCTGTGCCTCTATCGCCTTTGTGCTCTGGAACCAGCGCATGTTCCAGCTGACGGCCCATGGCCAGTACCTGGACGTGCTGGAACGCACCTTGTACAATGCCCTCAACGCTGGATTGTCACTGTCGGGCGACCGTTTTTTTTACCCCAACCCGCTGGAAAGCCGCGAAAACGTAGAGCGCAGCCCTTGGTTCGGCTGTGCCTGCTGCCCTTCCAATGTGGCCCGCTTTTTCCCCTCCCTGCCCGGTTATATCTATGGCAAGCGAGGCAATGAATTGTACGTGAATCTTTACATCAGCAGCGAGACCAGGGTGGAAAACGTCAACAGCAAACTGCAGATCGTGCCTGTTTCGATTTCCCAGGAGACAAACTATCCCTGGGACGGGAAGGTCAATATCACCGTGAATCCTGAAAAGCCCAACACCTTCACCCTCAAGCTTCGGATTCCAGGCTGGGCCAGCGGCGATGCCGTGCCCATGGACTTGTATTCCTTTAAAAACCGGCCCGTCAACCCCATCTACCTGAAGGTCAATGGGAAGGTTGAGCAGGTGGATATCCACAACGGCTATGCCAGCATCGAGCGAAAGTGGAAGAAGGGAGACCGGGTGGAACTGGCACTGCCCATGCTCGTCAGGAAGGTGGTGGCCAACAAACTGGTGGTGGCCAATGACGGCCGGCTGGCCCTGCAGCGGGGCCCCTTGGTGTACTGCCTGGAGGGGCGCGACCAGTCTGACCCGCGCGTGCACAACCTCCTGTTGTCGCCGGAGGCAGAGGCAGCTGTTCAGTTTGAAACCATGATTGCCGGCGGAGTGCAGACACTGGCATTGGAGGGAGCGCTGGTCAGGAAGAAGATCAGCCCTGACTCTGCCGATTTGCTAAAGCTGCGCTTGAAGGCCATACCGTATTATGCCTGGGCTAACCGCGGCAAGGACAACATGGCGGTGTGGATACCCTGGGAGGTCCGGGCGGCGCGGGCGATTGCCCAGCCCACCATTGCCAGCAAGAGCAAGGTGTCGGCATCTGAGGGTGCGCAAGGAACCCTGACCGGCATTTCCGACCAATACCTGCCTGAGAACTCGGCCGACAAGGAGAGTACTTTCGTGCACTGGTGGCCGCGCTTTGGGGAGACCCACTGGCTTCAGTACGATTTTGAGCAGGCCCAGGAAGTGGGCATTGCCCGGGTTTACTGGTTTGATGACGAGGCCCTTGGGGGTGGCTGCCGCGTGCCGGCCAGGTGGCGGGTATTGTACCTGGAGAATGGGGAGTGGAAGCCTGTTTTTCACGAGGTTCGCGCCAGCATAGAAAAAGACAGTTGGAACACCCTCAATTTTGAACCGGTGCGCACCAAAGCGCTCAGGCTGGAGTTCACGGCCCAGCCAGGCGTATCGGCGGGCGTGCAGGAGTGGGAGCTGAGGTAGGTCAGGGAGCCTGTGGCTTATCAGGCCCGCATCCTTTTCCAGCCTGCCACCAAGGTCGAAACTGCCAGGGCAATGATGGCCGTGAGCGCCGTAGTGGCAACCGGAGCAGCTTCCGGGCCTTCTGCCGAGCGAGCCGACCAGATGCCATAGAATGCCCAGATGAGCACCAGGGCGTAGCCCAGGTCGCGGCGCAGGAACAGCATGCTCAGGCCGATGACTACCCCGGCGGCAATCATCACTGCTGCCCAGTCTGCCGGGTGAATGCCCCAGCCGTTCCAGTTCAGGCTCACCAGCAGGATGCTCGCATTGGCGATGGTGGCCACGGTGATCCAGCCCAGGTAAACGCTGAAGGGCAGGTGGATGCCGAAGCGCACGGTCCTGGATACATCAGAGCGGCCGATGCCGAGCCGAAGGTAAATTTGAAGGAGGGATGCCAGCAGGGCCAGCATGATGGCTATGGACAGCGGTATGTTGTCGTAGTGCCAGGCGTAGAGCCAGCTGGTGTTGGCCACGCAGCTGATGAAGAACCAGGGGCCGATAGCATCGACGGCGTTGCTGCTGGCGGTGTTTTTCCGGAACAGGGTAGTGGCCTGGATGATGGTGAACGCCAGCAGCAGGAGGTAGATGATGCCCCAGATGCTGAAGGTGAAGCCGGCGGGAGTGAACAGGTTGGGGTAGCGGTCGGAGGCGGCGCCGGTGGTCTGGTTGTTCAGGGCGCCTGTTGCGGCCAGGTAGTTGCCTGCCAGCATGGCGACAAAGCCGAGGATGTTGAGAATCGGGAAAGCTTTTTTCATATTGATTGTTTTGATAAAATGTACTTCATTCCAAGGGCCCTGGCCTGCCTTGAAAGGCTGCCTTACCCACCTGAGGCTATCTTAAAAGGTTCGCTTGCGGGGTGCCTCCCCAAAGCTGTCTCAAAGGACCTGGCAGTCCGTTCCGCCGGTGCCTATTGTTCCCTGGAA
>JBEAYO010000420.1:0-3743 GCA_041159285.1 Bacteroidota bacterium
AACCCATCCGCCGCGGTTTGGCTCGCCAACCCGCGGCGGATGGGTTATTTTAGGGTGTTCGGCGGGCACGTGGCTCACCGAGCGCCCTTTTCGGGAATCAATTGGCATCGGCGCAACGCATTGTCAGGCCTTTTGGGACAGGCTCCAGCCCTTTTATTCTAACCACCTCACTTCACATTTTCTGCTACTTCAGCCCCGGCAAAGCCATATTTTTCCTACCTTGCCCCCATGATCAACCTAGCGATAAAACGAACAAGCATACTGTTGTTGTTGCTGTGGGGCAACCACTTGTATGCCCAGCAGCAAATACTCGATTTTGGAAACCCGGAGGACGACAAAGCACAAGGCGTCACCCTGAGCGGCCGCATCCTGGACGCCGGCAGCAAAACTCCAATCCCAGGCGCAGTGCTGCGCCTGCAACCGCTCGACCGAAACGCCGTCAGCGAGGTGGACGGCAGCTTCCAACTCAGCATGAAGGCAGGTACCTACAGCCTGGACATCAGCTTCCTTGGTTATGCTGACTACAGGGCCGAAGTCAGGATCTACAAAAACGCCAACTACGACTTCCTCCTGAACGAGGAAGCACTCGACCTCCGAGAGGTCACCGTCAGCGAGAGCAGGGCGGATGAAAACGTCAGCTCCGTCATGGGCAGCGTCGAACAGCTCAATCTGGAAAAGATGGAACGCCAGGCAAAGTTCCTGGGTGAAATGGACGTGCTGCGAAGCCTACAGTCCGTCTCAGGCGTCACCAGCGTCGGGGAAGGAGCATCTGGCTTCAACGTGCGGGGCGGCAATACGGATGAAAATCTCATCCTGATGGAAGGCAACCTCGTGTTCAACCCCGTCCATGCCCTCGGCTTTTTCTCCCTCTTCCATCCCGATATGGTGCAGGGGGTCACCCTGTACAAGGGCGGGGTGCCGGCTCAATACGGCGGTCGCCTTTCCTCCGTGCTGGACGTGAAGCTGCGGGAAGGCGACAAGCAGCAGTTTTCCGCCAAGGGTGGCGTGGGCGTGGCTTCCTCCCGGCTGGTACTGGAAGGGCCCCTCATCAAGGACAAGGCCTCCTTCATAGCCGGTGCAAGGGCGAGCTATGTGGACTGGATCCTGAGGCAAACCCGCAATGTGGATTTGAGAAAAAGCCAGGCTTTCTTCTATGATTTCACCGTCAAGGCGGATGCAAGGCTCTCCGAAAAGACCCGCATCGGCTTCACAGCCTTCAATACCCATGACGACTTCCGTTTCGCCGATGAGGTGAAATTCGAATACGCAACCTCCAGTGCTGCTTTCCACCTGCGTCAGCTGGTGGGCGATAAAATCAACCTCACCGCCAGCGCGAATGCAGGACAATACCAGAGCGACCTGTTCGACATCAATGGCAGCGATCAGTCGCGCTTTACCAATAAGATCAAGTACCTGCGCGGTTCACTGCGCGCCTTTTACCAGCCCGTAGAGGCCTTTCAGCTGGAAATTGGGGCCGAGCAGAGCCGCTACCAGGTGTCGCCGGGACAGCTGACGCCCCTGGATTCATCCTCCCTGCTGCCCAGGCTGCTGCCGTCCGAACAAGGCAGGGAAACCAGTCTGTTTTTGCACAGCCAGTGGGTTATCAGCCCGAGGGTGGAGTTGATGGCAGGGCTGCGCTATTCCTATTTCGATAACATCGGCCCGGGCCAGGTTTATTTTTACACAACTGGCAGCCCCAAAACCGCAGAAGGCATCATTGACAGCCTGCAGCTGGGCGCCGGGAAAAAAGTGGCCGGTTACTCCGGCATGGAGCCGCGGCTTTCACTTCGGGTCAGCCTGGGGCCTGCCAACTCCATCAAGCTGGGCTATAACCGCTCTTACCAGTTCCTCAGCCAGGTGTCCAATACAGCCTCTGCCACCCCGATAGACATCTGGCAATTGTCGAATTACCACATCCGGCCGCAGTATGCAGACAATGCCTCGCTGGGATACTATCACAATTTCCGGGAGAACACCATACAGTCCTACCTGACCCTCTTTTACCGCGAAATCCACCGGCTGATCGAATACAGGGACTTTGCCAGGCTGCTGCTCAACCGGCATATCGAAACGGAGTTGTTGGAAGGCAGGGGAAAGGCCTACGGCGTGGAGTTTTACTTTGCCAAGGCCTATGGACGGCACCGTTTTGAAGGAAACTACACCTTCTCACGCAGCCTGCGGCGCGTGCAAGGTTCCCAGGAGCAGGTCGCGGTGAACAGGGGCGACTGGTATGCTTCTAACTACGACAAACCGCACAGCCTGAACCTTAACTATTTTCTGCAGATTCGACCGCGCAGCAGCCTGTCCGTCAACTTCACCTACAGCACGGGCCGACCAACCACGGCTCCGGTGAGTTCATTTTCCAGCAGCAATGTGCTGACCATTCCGGTGTATTCCCAACGCAATCAATTCCGGATTCCGGATTACCACCGCCTGGACCTGGCCTACACAGTGGGGCCTTGGGGCAAGCGGGACCGCTGGCGCAACAGCCTGACCCTGTCTGTTTACAACTTGTATTTCAGAAGGAATGCGTTTTCAGTTTTTTTCCGGCAAAATCCTTTTGCCAATGTGACAGCCTACCGCGTGGCGGTGCTGGGCACCATGTTTCCGGCCGTGACGTATGACTTCAAGTTCTAGAACCCGGGGCGATTGACCCCGAATTGCTACATCAAAAACAGCTATCAAAACCCGGAGCAAACCACACAGCGGTCCGTTTTGCCGAAGCCATAGGCCAACATCAACTCCAATCCGCCTGGAAAACGCGAACGCGTGCGGGCAATGTCAGTGTCGTAGGACATCACCACCGAAAAGTTGTCGCGCGACAATTGCACCACCGGCACCAGGGTGTTTAGCATAAAACTGTTCAAAGGCGTGCTGCCTGCGCGAAGATAGGCCCCCAGGGACAACCTCATCCCCATGGCTCCGCCAATTGCTGCCTGAAAAAATCCACCGGACATGGCCTGCCACTGCATGCTGTTGCTGCCCGTCATGGACTGGCGGCGGTAAAGGGCCCTGATTTGCACCATGCGCGACCTGGAATTGGTTTTCCACAGTGCGTAGCTTCCATGGACCACCAGGCCTATGCCCAACCGGTTGTCGTCCTCCAGCAAGGAATAAAGGGGTTTGTTGATATGCCGCCAGGAGATGCCTGCCGACCAACCCTCCAGGTTATTGTAAACCACACCACCTGCTCCCATATCGGGCTGAGCGATGGCCTGCCGGAGGAAATCCTCGCCGTTGCTGCGGCCGGAGTCGAAATAACCCTGCTGAAACTGGGCGTCGAATTTGAGATTGCCAGGCTGGATGCCAAAAACGAAGCCGCCCAGGCTGGCGCCCACCGCTGCAAACACCTCATTGCCGAGATGCTGATGATAAGCCGCATTGAACATCCCGATGCTGTTGTACAGGCCGCCCAGGGGGCTGAAGTCGTGCTGTATGCCAATCCCCAGTGCGTAAAAACTCTTGCGGCTGCGCTGCAGACAAAAGCGCATGTCGGCCAGCACGGCCGCGCCCTGGTAAGAATGCTCGCTGATGGCGTTGTCCCATTGGCCGCGGTACAAGGTGGCAATCTGGGTGCGGTTGATGGAGCTGGCTCCTGTCGCAGCAGGATTGATCAACTGTTGTGCCTGGAAGCTGTTCACGAAGTGAAAGTCCTGGGCTGAGATGCCGGCTATTGCCAGCAGCCAGATGGCAAGGGTGAAAAGACTGCGCATAATTGTTCTTTTATTGTAACTGTTTGTAAC
>JBEAYO010000421.1:0-3738 GCA_041159285.1 Bacteroidota bacterium
CGTGGCGCCGGTGACAAACATCAGGTTATCGGTTGTTCCCCAGGTCTGGGCCCGGCGCATGACTTTTTCAAACAGGGGCTCCCCGTCTTCCTGCGCGGTGAACTGGAAATCCTGGCTGCCGGGATTGGAAGTCAGGGCCAGCAGAATGACCCACTTGTCGGGGAATTGAAGGAAGGGCCCCACGCTGTCGGATCCCATGTAAGGCGCCACGGTGACGGCATCGAAGGAGAGTGCCTCGAAGAAGGCCCGGGCATACTGGGTGGAGGTGTTGCCGATGTCGCCCCGCTTGGCATCAGCGATGGTGAAGTGCTCTGCCGGGATGTGGCGCAGGGTCTGCTCCAGGGTATGCCAGCCTGCCGCGCCGCGCGACTCGTAGAAGGCGAGGTTGGGCTTGTAGGCCACGCAGAGGTCTTTGGTGGCGGCTATGATTTGCCGGTTGAACTCGAGGATGGGGTCGTCAAAAGCCAGGAGGTGCTGCGGGATCTTGTCCAGGTCGCTGTCGAGCCCGATGCACAGAAAGGATTTCTTGTGGAGGATCTGCCTGCGGAGTGTTTCTCTGTTCATGTCGTGGAGGTGATGCCTGTTTTTGTTATCAGTGGACGCCGTTGATGGCTTCGACTTGTCTGACGATGGGGACCTTGCTCTTGATGGCCTGTTCGATGCCCGCCTTCATGGTCATGATGGACATGAAGCAGTTTTCGCAGTTGCCGAGCCATTTTACCTGGACGGTCAGGTCGTCAGTGATATCCACGACGTCCACGTCACCTCCGTCGGCTGCCAGGTGGGGCCGGATGTCGTTCAAGGCCTGGTCTATTTGATGCAGAAGATCGGATTTTTCCTGTGGGGACATCGTTAATAGCTATTAGCTGTTATTTGTTGATTGATGGCTGCCGAAATGGGCATGCCGATTTTTTTTTACAAAAATAAACAAAAAAACTGGTATCAAGGGACAAGTGAGGGTACAATTCGCAATGGCGCTGGTGAAGCGGGCAGGTCAGAGATTGCCTCAGAGGACCTCGTGGATTCGTTCCAGCGGTGGTGGTTAGCTCGCGGAAATGGCGGCGGGCTGGCCTTTGCTCCTCCTGCCTGGGTTGTGTAAAAAGTCCCCTGGCGGCTTGTTCCGCCGGTGTCACCCATCCGTCGGAAAGGGCGCGGGGCTGCGCCCCGCGCCCTTTTCAAAGAGTGAATGTCTCTCCGATATTTTTCCAGGCAGCCCTCACTCGACAGACACCACCTTTGTCGGTGCAAGCATTTCATTTCTCACAGCCACCTGTCGCAGCGTGTTCTCGGCGATTTTTAGGAAAGCCTGCCTGACGAGCGAATCCTTGCCCGCCACCACTGGCTGCCCGGCATCCCCGCCCTCGCGGATGCCCTGTACGATGGGCACCTGGCCCAGCAGCATGGAATTGCTCAACTGTACCATTTTCTTCCCCCCGCCCTGTCCGAACAGGTAGTACTTGCGCTCGGGCATATCCTCCGGCGTGAACCAGGACATGTTTTCAACGATCCCCAGAATAGGGACATTCACAGAGGGCATCAGGAACATGTTCATGGCCTTGAGGGCATCTGCCACGGCTACCTCCTGAGGCGTGGTGACCAGGACGGCACCGGTGACTGGAACCGTCTGGACCAGGGTCAGCTGGATGTCACCAGTGCCTGGGGGAAGGTCCACCACCAGGAAGTCGAGTTCCGGCCAGACGACGTCGTTGAAGAATTGCCGTATGATGGCGGCCAGCCTGGGGCCACGCAGCACCACGGCTTGCTCGGGCTCGATGATGAAGCCGATGGAGATGACCGGCATGCCGTGCGCCTGCAAGGGTATGATCTTGGGCTGGCCATGCACTTCCTGCACCCTGGGGCGCTCGCCCTGAAGCCCCAGCATCAGCGGGATGGAGGGCCCGTAGAGATCCGCGTCCACCAGGCCGACCCTGGCGCCCAGTTGCTGAAGTCCCAGGGCCAGGTTGACGGAGACAGTGGATTTTCCGACCCCGCCCTTGCCGGAGGCCACGGCGATGATGTTCTTAATCTGTGGCACGGAGCTCTCAGCTCCCTGGGATGCGGGGGCCCTGGCCACCAGGTGCGGGTTGACTTCCGCCTCCGGGTAAATCTCCTTGATGGCACCCACGCAGTTGAAGATGATGTCGTTCTTATGGGGGCTGTTCAGGGAAGGCAGCACGAGGCTGAAGTTGACGTTGCGGCCATCCACCTGCAGGTTTTCCACCATTTTGGACTTGATGATGTCCTTTCCTGTCGCGGGATCCTTCACGGTGTAGAGTGCATCGACAATGCGCTGTTTGTCAATATTCATCGGGTTTGATTTTTGTGGATGCAAAAGTAAGCAATTCGCGACGGTGCCGGAACACTGCGATTGCATCTGTTATGAAAGAAATATCAGGCCTGTGCAGCACTTGGCGAAGCCTGGCCAGACCTCACAGCACGGCAAAGCGCGCGCTGGCTATGCGGTGACCCCGCCTGGCGATCAACACATAGACGCCGGCCGGCAGGTCCGGCAGCTCCAGCGCCTGCCAGGTGTTGGACAGCAGCCTTCCCACCCGCCAGCAGCGACCATCCATTCCTGTCACGCCGTATTCCCACTCCCCTGATTCCGCAGCTTCCAATGCGACGCTGTGCGGAGGGGCTCCCCCACTTTGGGACAACAGCAGGCGGGGAGTTTCCCCGGGCTCTGCCACGGCCACCGGCTGGCAAGCGGAGGAGCCCAGCAGGCCGGATCGCCAGGTGTCCAGGGCATCGAGCATCCTGGTTTTCTGGCCTTTGGTGAATAGCGCCATGCAATCATCGTCCGTGAAGTTCATGAAGTTCATGAACATGTCCGGCTGCGTACAAGAGAAAACAGGATGGACGGGACACTGTCCGAGATAGGTTTCGCAGGAATTGGGGGTGTCGCTGACGAAGTCGTCTTCATCGCAGCAGCTGTTGATGGAAGGGCCCCAGACGTGCTCCAGGTTAAAGTAATGTCCGATTTCATGGGTGCAGGTTCGGCCCAGGTGGTAGGGCGGCAGCAGGTTGGGGCCGGCTCCGAACTGGCGGTAGTCGATCTCCACCCCATCCTCGGCGGCGGGGCCCTGTCCGGGGAAAGTGGAGATACCGCCGATGCCACCGGCGAATTTTGCCACCCAGATGTTGAGGTACTGCCCGGGGTCCCAGGCATCTTTGCCGCCCATGGCGCCGTAGTGGATGCTGGCGGTGCCGCCGATACCAACGGTGTTGGGGGTGAAGGTGCGTGTGATGCCGTTGGTGGCCTTCCCATCGGGATCCCGGCTGGCAAGGCAGAATTCAAAGCCGACATCGGCGATTTTGTCTTTAAATATTGCCGGAACCTGGGCGATTTCAACATTGGTGGCCCTGAAGTCGCGGTTGAGCACCTCGAGCTGGGACTGTATCTGTGCATCGGGAATATTCTCCTCTGGTTTGTTCCATACGACGTGGATGACGACCGGAATGGTGATGATGGAACGGGAGTCGGGGTGGTCTTTTGCCACGTCCCGGGTGTTGACAATTCCCTTTGGCTGCAGTTGGCTGATGGCGATGCAGCGCTGGCTGCTGGCGGTCTGCCAGCTGGTCAGGCACAGGACCAGGATCAGCATTGGTAGCTGCTTTTTATTGAGGGTGGCTGTGTTCATTGTCTGCCGGCGCTGTTGCTGTTAAATTGGAGCTTTTGGTAAAATAACTCCCGGCAGCCGATTTAGTTTTAGGGTAACTGTTCAGCCCCCTTGTATG
>JBEAYO010000422.1:0-3724 GCA_041159285.1 Bacteroidota bacterium
GGGCGCGGGGCGCAGCCCCGCGCCCTTTCCAATGCGGATTGCAGCGCAGTGGTAACTTTTACGCAAGCAAAATGGTTGAAAATCAAGGGTTTTTTTATTCCTGATTTTGCAGGATTAGAGGTGCGGAAAATGAGTTTGAGGGCATTCCTTTCTCAGCAATCCCTGGAGTGCATGAAAAGGGGGGCTAAACAGTTACTTTTTTTTATTTAATTTTATAGCGGAAATGAAAAGACCATGACAGAGTTGAAAAGCGGAGACGGTTGACGGCTGATTGTCAAGGTAAGCCGGCTGTGCTGCCACTGTCAAAATTAATAATTCACAAACAGTCATTCTTATGCACAAGTCAATGCCCCTGCTGGCCTTCCTGATCGCCCTGCTGTCTGCCTGTACGCCCAAGACACAGCAGCAGACCAGCACTACGCCGGAAAATCCGGCACCAGTCACACCAGCTGCACCCGCCAACCCATGCCCGACCTTTTCGACGGCAGTCAATCCCGACAAGGCATTGGAGGAATTCGTGTTGTACCGGGATTTCCTGAAGGTAAATGACTGGGATAATGCGTTCCCGCGGTGGAAGTATGTCTATGAAAATGCCCCCGCAGCTGATGGCCGGCGCAGCACCGTCTTTACCGACGGCATGAAGTTCTATGAAAACTTCATGACAAAGGACCCGGCCAACCGGAACGCCTATATCGACACAATTTTCATGATGTACGATGCCATGGAGAAGTGTTACCCGGAGGGTGGAATGGTCACGGGACTAAAAGCCTTCGACTACTTTTTCAAATACAGTGACAGAAAGTCGAAGGAGGAGCAGTATGCCATGTTCAAGATGTCTATTGAGCAGGACGGTGGAAAGCCCCGTTATTTTGTGTTGAATCCATTCACAGCCCTGCTGGTGGACCTGGCACTGGAGGAGAAAATTCCGCTTGCCGAGGCGCAGCAGTACAACGAGGTAATCCTCAAGGCTATAGAAGGAGGGCTGGCGAATTGCCAGGGCAAGGAGTGCGACAACTGGAAAATCATTCAGGAGTACGCGCCTTCCAGATTGGAGGCCCTGGAGTCTGTTGAGAATTTCTACGATTGCAACTATTACAGCTCGAAGTACTATCCCGTTTTTGAGGCGAATCCGAAAGACTGCGAGACGATAGTGACGGTTTACAGCAGGCTACGCTGGGGCAAGTGCCCGGCAGAAGACTCGCGCCTGCAGGCCATCAATGCGGCCTACCAGCAAAACTGCCAGCAGGAGACCGGGCCGTCCTGCAACGACCTGCTGCGGGAAGGAAGGTATCGCGATGCCGTGAAGTGCCTGGAGGAGGCCTTGCCCAATATTGCGGACAACAAGGGGAAAGCCCAGTATTTGTTCCTGATAGCGCAGATACAGTTTGCCTACCTCAAGAATTATCCAAAGGCCCGCCAGTACGCCCTGGATGCTGCGAGGCTGCGGCCGGGCTGGGGCGAGCCGTATCTGTTGATCGGCACGGTCTACGCCTCGAGCGGGCCGCTTTGTGGTCCTGGCCGTGGCTGGGATAGCCAGGTGGTGGTGTGGCCGGCCATTGACATGTGGAACAAGGCTAAGTCCATGGATGCGGCTGTGGCTTCTAAGGCCAACAAGCTCATCAATGAGTACAGCCAGTACATGCCGACGAAGGAGGATATTTTCCAGCGCCTGAAGAAGCCCGGAGATACTTATTTCGTGCCTTGCTGGATCCAGGAGTCCACGGTGATACGCGCCAAGCCGGAGTAGGGGTTCGTGACGCTGGTGGCTGAGCGAAGCCGATGCCAGCCAGTCGAAGCCCTGCGAAGTTTTTTATAGCCAGTCGGCTTTAAAACTAATAAAAATGTAATTGTTTAGCACCCCTTGCAGATGCTGTTTACCTCTCGGTAAGGGCGATCGGCGCAGCCCCGCGCCCTTTCCGGAAGGCAAGCAGAATTGAATGAATTTTAATTGCTTTTGGCTACAATACGACAAACCAGGTTTTCATTAAACAACAAATCCGGTGGCTGCCATCGGCAAAACGCAGAGATCATGAAGAAGCAAGCACTTTTCTGTTTATTCCTCAGTTCGCTCCTGGCATCAGGGGCCGAGGCACAGTCGCAGGAAGCGGCAGCTGGCGCCCCCCAGGTTGCGCTGCACAGCACGAAGGATGCAGTGCCCTATGCTGCTACCATCAAAGCAGACGATCTGAAGTCCTACCTGACGGAACTCGCCTCCGATGCCTTCGAGGGAAGAGAAACGGGCACGGAAGGCCAGCGCAAGGCAGCGGAATACATCGCCGGCAAGTTCGCGGAATTCGGCCTGCCAGCCATCGGAGAAGAGGGCAGCTACTTCCAGAAAATCACCTTCACCACGGAAAGCTGGAACAACGGAAGCCCCCGGCTGGAGGTGAACGGCACCTCATACAAGCACCTCAGCGAGTTCATCACGTTCCCCTCCCTGAATGCCAGCAGGCCTGAATTCAAGGCCTCGGAGGTCTTGTTCCTGGGCTATGGCATCGACGATCCGCGCTACAGCGATTACAAGGGGGTGGATGTCCGCGGTAAAACAGTCATGATATACAGCGGGGAGCCGGTGAACGACAAGGACATCTCCTGGCTGACAGGTAATCAGACGCGGTCGGAGTGGTCGGAGAACTGGCGGAAAAAGCTGGAGGCTGCCCAGCGCCACGGGGTCAGCACCTTGTTGATCATCGACCCGGAAATCAAGAAAACGGCAGGGGAGGGTAGGCGAGGCCTGCTGCGGGGAGAAATGAAAATGGGGGAGGGGGAGCAACCCGAGTTGCGCTATGCCAACAGCGTGCTGATTTCCAGCACGCTGGCCAGGGAAATCGTCGGCAAGAAGTTCCGGAAATTCGTCCGCCTGCGGGATGGGATCCGGAAATCGGGCAAGCCCGCCAGGATGGCCTTGTTAGCGGACCTGCAACTGGGCCAGCTGAAGGATGTCAAAAAATTGACCGGCGTGAACGTACTGGGATACATCGAGGGGACGGACCCTGTACTGAAAAACGAAGTGGTGGTGGTGTCGGCTCACTTCGACCACCTGGGCAAGCGGGGGGAATCCATTTACCGGGGGGCGGATGATAATGCCAGCGGAACCAGCACGGTGATGGAAATTGCCCAGGCACTGGCCCAGGCCAGGAAAGAGGGGCGCGGACCGCGTCGAAGCGTGCTGTGCCTCCTGGTGAGCGGCGAGGAGAAGGGGCTGCTGGGCTCGGCTTATTACTCGGAGCATCCTGTTTTTCCGATTGAGAACACCATTGCCAATGTGAATGTGGACATGGTGGGCCGAACGGACAAGGCCCACGAGGGGAATCCGGAATACATTTACGTGATAGGCTCTGACCGCCTGAGCACGGAGTTGCACCACATCAATGAAGCGGTGAATGCCACCTACACCAATGTGACGCTGGATTATACCTTTAATGCAGAGGACGACCCCAACCGCTTTTACTACCGCAGTGATCATTACAATTTTGCGAAAAAGGGCATTCCTGCCATTTTCTACTTCTCTGGTGTTCACGAGGATTACCACCAGCCTGGCGACACGGCCGATAAGATCTTGTACGGCAAGATGGAGAAAATCGGCCATTTGATTTTTTATACGACCTGGGAGCTGGCCAACAGGCCCGAGCGGATTAAAGTGGACGTCAAGCAGGAGTAATCGGCTGTGTGGTGCTCATGGCACCTTAGTCCACAAGGGTTTTGGAGACAAACCCAGTCGTGG